>CAYMNX010000433.1:0-18919 GCA_964391905.1 uncultured Rhizobiaceae bacterium | reverse complement strand
GATCCCTTATGGGCTGATGTTGGCGACGGGACGGACTGCATCCGTGCTGGCGGCCTTGGTCACGATTAGCGCGGTCACGATCGTCGCGGAATATGTCGTGACCCTGCGCTTTGGCATGACCGGCACGGCGGCGGCGATCGGCGGCTATCTTGGCATGTCCTTCCTCTCGGTCGCGCTGCTGCTTCGTCTGCTGCTATCGCGAAGGGAATGGTGGCGATGGATCGCGACGACCGTCGTTTTGCCGCAAATCGCGGTCGGCGCGGTCGCATTGGCCATTCTCGCTTTGGCGCCCCCCGTCGAAGGGCGTATCCAGCTCATGGCTTTGATAGCGTCGACTTGGCTTCTCATGGTCGCCGCTGCAGCATGGACGTTGCCGCTGATCCGCGAACACGCGCGGGGCCATTTACAACAGATCCGAGGGCGCGCTTTCGGGATACGGCTTTGACGGTGGACGAAGCATGGACCTGTCGCTCATTATCTCCACGCGTAACCGCGCCGCTCAGTTGAGGCGGTGCCTCGCCGCCGTTGCCGAGATCAAGTCGGCGGCACGGTGGGAGGTCGTGGTCGTCGATAATAACTCGACGGACGAGACGCCGACCGTCATCGCGGAATTCGTGAATTCAGCGCCTATCCCGGTCGTGCCGGTCCAAGAGCCGCACCCCGGCGTCGGCCTGGGGCGCAATGCCGGCTTGGCCGCCGCGCGCGGCGCGCTCGTCGCCTTCACCGACGACGATTGCTATCCGGCCCAGGATTATGTCGATCAGGCGCTCGCCGTCTTTCAAGATCCGAGGATCGGCTTCGCGGGCGGGCGCATCACCTTGTACGATGCCGATGACTATCCGATTACCATCAAGGATTCGCAGACCGCTCAATTCTTTCCCCCCTCGACCTACCTCGCCGGGGGTGAAATTCACGGCGCGAACATGATGTTCCGCAAGTGCGTGCTCGATGAAATTCACGGCTTCGATCACGCATTCGGCCCTGGCGGTCCGTTTTATTCCGGGGAGGATGTCGATCTTTGCGGCCGGGCAAGCTTCGCCGGCTGGTGGGGGGCGTACGCACCCGGGCCGGTGGTTGCGCACCATCACGGACGCAAAGCGAAAGATGTCCAGGCACTAAAGCGCGGCTACGCCATCGGCCGCGGCGCGTATCTCGCGAAATTCGCACTGCAGCGGGCGAGCGCGGCGCAATATCGGCGTGTGTGCCTTTACCGTCTGACGCATTTCGTTTCGCTTGGCCCGCGGAACATGCTTCAAGAGATGTACGGAGCCGGTCTCTACCTTCGCCATTGGGCGGCGACGCAAATAAGGCGCGCGAGCGAAAGCGCCTAATGCAGGGATGCCGCCGCGCGCGGCTCTTCCGTTACGGTCTCATCGCCGACGGCAAGAATTCTCCTGTAAAGGTTCGCTACCTGCCGCGCAATGATGGGCCAATCGAAATGCTGTCGCGCATAGGCGGCGCAAGCCCCGGCATCGGGCGCCGCTAGAGCGCCGCTGAAGAAATCGATCAGCCCGTCGGCGAGCATGCGCGGCTCCGAGCCGCGCAGCACGAGGCTGGGCGCCAAATCGGCGACGGCTTCGGGAAGGCCTCCGACCGGCGTGACGAGAACGGGCGTGCCGCAAGCAAGCGACTCGACAGTCGTCAGGCCGAAGCCTTCGAGGGCGAGGGACGGCACGATCGAAACATCCGCGGCACGATAGAGCAACGGCAGATGCGCATCCTGAATATTGCCGAGCAGTTGTATGTTCTTGACAAGGTTCAGCTCGCCGATTCGCTGTTCCAGCTCCGACTGAAGCGGTCCGGTTCCGCCAATCACCAGCAAAATGTCGGGAAACTTCTTGCTCGCTTCGGCAATCCCATCGATGAGGTTCTCGAGCCCCATCCGTCGCACGAGGCGGCGGATGGTAAGCACGAGGGGTCGGCCGGTGGCGAGCCCTAGGGCGTGCCGTGATTCCGTTCTGTCGAGATCATTCTCGAAGCGCGTGATATCGACGCCGCCCGGGATGACGGCGATGCGATCGGCTGGAACGCCATAGGTACGGATGAGCACCTCGCGAAAGGCTTTCGACAACACCACGAAGCATGCCGGCCGTCGGTATAAGAACTGCTCGATGCAGCGCTTGGTCACCCAAGCCGCCAATGAGTTGCGCTCGAGTTGTCCCTCGGCCGCCCAGGGGCCATGAAAATGGAAGACGGTCGGGATGTCCTTCATAATGTCGGAGATTGGAAATCCATAGAGCGGATAGTGGCAGGCCAGCAACGATGGGCGCTGCAACCGCAGGCTCGCCTGTGTCGCCCGCCGCAGCGCACGGACGCGATTTGCAAGAAACGCATCCGGCCGGGCATAGGCTTTGATATCGAGACCAGGAGCGCCGTTCGGCGGCGAAGCCGCAAGGACGAGGCCACGAATCTCTATCCCGGTTGCGGGAAGATGGTGCACGAGGTCGTAGTAATAGCGCTCGAGGCCCGTACGAAATTCGGGAAACCAACGTGCGCCGATCTGCAGAACCGAAGGATGCATGGCCTAGATGTTGGGCCTTATGCTGATGGCTCGTCCTCCCCAGGGCGGTGACCATGTTACCTTCGGGTGCAGGATTTCCTCATAAAGCTGTTGATAGCCATGGACCAGCGCTTCGATTTTGAAGGGCAGCGGAATCGGCCCGATCGAATTCTTGAGACTTCGCAAGGCAGATGGCGTCTCGACGAGGCGCAACAGCAGATCGCTCAAGCTGTCGGGATTGGCGGGGTTGAAGGGGAGGAAGCCAGCGAAATCGGCGCCCATCTCGCCCAAGCCTCCGCGATCGGAATAGATTGTCGGCACGCCGAAGCTGGCGGCCTCGACTACCACCAGACCCTGTGGCTCGTTATAGACCGAGGGAACGACCAGCACGTCGATCTGATCATAGAATACGTCGTGGCGAACCCAACCGAGGAAATCGACCGACAAGCCGCACGCCATCTCGCGCAGCCGCGCTTCGTAGGCGGCGCTCCCGGACCCCGCAATCTTTGCGATGTAGCGATCGCGTGGCAAGCGCTTCAGTGAATCGAGCAGCAGCTCGATGCCTTTCGTGGGGTGCAATCGGCCGATGAAGCCTATTCGCAAGGGCCCGGTCACAGCCCCGGATGCTTGTTCCGTCACCGCGGGCGGGCGATAGCTGTTGGGAATGACGGATTGCATCGCCGACGGAAAATAGCCGTGAGCGCTGTGCAAATTCAGGATGAATTTCGAAATTCCCACCACGGCGGACGGAACGGTGCTCGCCCAACGGCGCCTCAGAGTGAGAAGAAAACAGGATCGACATTGATGCGTGCAAGGATGCCCTTGCCGAAACATCGAGCCGCGCGGGCAGAGCAACTGATAGTCCTGAAGCGTGTGTACGACCGGTATGCCGCGCGCATGAACCGCATGCCAGGCGTTAACCGAAAGTCCCAATATGCTATGAGTGTTGACGATGTTTGGCTGTTCGTGATCCAGAATGGCATCGAGCTTGCGCGCTACCCAGATATTCAATTCCCCGAGCGCGTGCCAGAAAACTCTTTGCGACAGGGTCCGTTTCGGATTCAGCAAAGCGATACCCATCGGGTGAGCTTTGATGAAGTAGGCGCGGACGCCGTTGTCGTTGTAGTGCCAATCCATCTTGCTCTCGGAAAGGCTGACCACGCTTGTGCGGATGCCCGCGCGGACGAGCCCTTGTGCAAGCGATTGCACCAGCAGCTCGGCACCGCCGATGACGTTCGGCGGGTAGCCTAAATTGATGATCATCACGCGCATCGGGGGGCTCGCCTAATGAGCATGTTGGCGCTCGGAGGAAACGCTTCTTGGCTTGGCGCTTCCAAAGATCTCCTGATACTGGTTCCAAACGACTTCGGGCGCGAACTGTTCGGCATAGAGCTCTTGAGCGCAGCGCGACATGCGGCAATTCATGTCGAGGTCGAGCAGTTGCGTCAGGGGGGAGACGAACGCGGCGATGTCATCCTCGATGAAGCATTCGCGCCCGTCCGTCGCCGGAACGCCGTCGATTCCGTGCCGCGTCGAGACGATCGGAACACCGTAGTAGAGAGCGTCGAGAACTTTCATCTTGAGCCCGCTGCCATAGATCAACGGCACCACCATCGCGGCGGCAGTGGCCATGAGCGGCGCCAGATCCTCGACAAAATCGAGAAATTGCACATGATCCATCCAGAGGCGACCGGCATCCATCAAATCGGCATTCGCTCCGCGCCCGACAACGATCAGCTTCGTTCGCGGCTGCGCCCGGACCAATCCAGGCAGGGCTTCGCGCATGAAAAGCGAAAGCGAATAGGCGTTTGCGGGGTATTGCAGGTTGCCGAGGAACAAATAGGTCGGGTCGCCCGTGAAGCATCGCGGCAGCCGGTGCCGGTGGCGGCGCAGCAAGGGCTTTACGGTGAAGACGTTTTTCGTGCCCGCTTGCCCGGCCAAGCTGGCGGCCTCGTCGGCATTGAGAAGCAAGACGCTGTCAAAGCGTCGCGGTAGCTCTTGCTCGCGCTTCTCGAGAAGGCCGCTCTCGAGGCGCAGGAGATATTGTTGGGCGACCGTGCCTCCGGCGAGGCTCTTCATGAAGGAAGGAAGAAAACGGCCGAACGAGCCAATCGAGTCCAGCGCCACGTCCGGGTATGCGTCCATGGCGAGCAGCATCCGCTTGTAGCGAAGCGAATAAAGATCGTCGAGATAAAGGATCGAACGAGCCGGTCGAGGCATAGCCGACTCGATATACTGCGCCATCCGGACAGTATCGACGATCACAAGACTGGGCGAGAGAGCTTGCAGAAGATGCTCCAGTTGAGTGGCGGCTCGCCGCGAGTAGAGCATCATTTCTTGAACCGCATGACGCCGGCAAATCAGGCTTTGCCACGTTGTCCCGACGAGACGTTGTCCGATGCCGTCAAGAGGAAGAGTCAAAACATTGCAGTTGATCTCGCCGCGCGGAGCAAGATCGGCGACCGGTGTGACATAAGCCAACACGACATTTTCCGCGCCGAAGGCGGATATAAAATACTCTAGAAACCCCGAAATAATAACTTTTCGCCCGATATCGACAGGGTAAGGAAAACTCGAGCTGATGATCAGAACCTTCATTATCACGTCCGTGATCTCAAAAAACGTCAACCGGTGCCGTAATAGGCGCTCCGCGATCCGAGATAGCCGCGGCCGTAATCGTCCTCATATCGCGCGTATTTCTTCGGATCGACCTGCGTCAGCACGGCGCCGCAGATGTCCGCCTCGGTGGTTCTGAGATGCCGCAGGCCCTCGCTGGCGGTTTGCCGCGTCGTGCTCCCCCATTTCACGAGGAAGACGGTCTTGTGCGCGAAGTTCGCGATGATTTTCGCGTCCGGCACCAGCAATAGCGGGGGCGAATCGATGATCACCATTTCGTAGTCCGATGTGATCATCGAAAGCTCTCGCCAGAATTGCGAGGTATAGAGCAGCTTGAACGGCTCGTAGAGCATGGTGCGGAAAGAGAGGCGGGTCAGGCCCGTCGCGCCGTCGACGGAGATCGATGGCTCGAAGAGGCGACCGGCCTGCACCAATGTGCGCACGTGGCAATTCTCGCGATTGCCCGTGGACTTTTGGGCTGCCGGGTGCCGAATATCGAGATTGATCAGCAGCGTCTTTCGACCGTTCGTGGCGGCCTCGCGTGCGAGCATCGTCGAGGTCGTCGTCTTGCCCTCGCCCTGCAAGGACGAAGTAATGAGAACCTTGAAGGGCTTCGCATCCGAGGACGCTTGATCGAGCTCGGCATAGAGATACCGGATCGATTCCGCGACGGCGGATCGCGGCGCGCTCGCTGCATAGGTCTCGGGGCGAAGATTGCCCGAAAGCCTCGGCACAAGCGCCAGCGTGCCGAGTCCGAGAATGGCGCCGACATCCTGGGCACTGCGGAAGCGCTGATCCATGCTTTCCCGCACGAGAGCGAAGACCGCCGAAAGAAGCAAAGTCGAAAGCGCCACGGCGGCCAGGGTCAGCATTTGGCGTGGATAGATGGGGGTAAGGGGGGAGGTCGCCCGCGAGAGGAGTTCCGCCTCCGGCTGGATCGTATTGAGGCCCGCGATCTTGTCGCGGTAGACGGCAAATGCCTCATATGTCTTTCGATCCGTGTCGGCGTCGCGCTGCATCTGCTCCACATCGACGAGGCCGAGATTCTGCGTGTCGATGCGCTGCTCGAGGCTGCGCTTTGCTTGCTCGAGTGCGGAGACCCGAGCATTGACGACATTAAGCTCGTCGGCGGCATTCTTCGAGATCCGGCTGATCTCGGTGCGAATTGCGCCGTCGACTTGTGCGATCTGCGCGTTGACGCTGACGACGTTGGGATGCCGCGGCCCCAATCGCGAGAGCTCTTCGCCGCGCTGTGTGATAAGTTGGGCCTTCTGCTCGCGTAGGTTTCTTATCAAGGGCGAGGCGAGAACGTTATTTGCCGCGCCGATATCTTCACCGGGTCGGCCCAGGCGCTTGATCTGATCGAATTTCGATTGGGCGACAGATTGCTCCGCTTGCGCGTCGATAAGCTGGCGGTTGACTTGCGAGAGCTGTTCGGCAAGGAGCGTCGCGTTCATACCCTTGTACTGGCCGAGGATGGTGCGCCGGCGCTGAACATCCTGCTCGCTGCTGCTCATCTTACCGCGTAATTCGCCGAGCCGGTTGTTGAGCCAAGCCGAAAGCTGGCCGGCGTAAGCGACCTTTGCGTCGAGGCGATTGCGCAAAAAGGCGCTTGCCACGGCATTTGCGATAGCCGCCGCCTTGTCGGGAGATTCCGACAACGCCTCTACGACGATGGTTCGCGACCGGTTCTTGACGTAGACCGAAAGGGAACTTCGCAAGGACTTCTCGACCAAGCGATGCTCGAGATCCTGAGGGGCTTCTCCGCCGGTCGACAAGTAGGATTCGATTGTCGCGGGCAGGTCACGCAAAAATTTCCATGCTGCGGCGAGCGGCGGCCATAGGTTGGACGGCATCGATGCAGCAAGAATCGGATTGAACTCCGGATCTCGCTCGAGCTGCAACTGACGAATCACGTCTTCGAGTACCGATACGGATAGGACGGCATCGATCTCGCTGTTCACCGACATGTCATCGACGACATTCTGCTGCACCGATGGGAAATCGGTCGGAATGGGCGGCAGCGGTTGCGCGATCTGCAGCACGGCCTGGGATCGGAAGCTCGGCGGGATGTAGCGCAGAATGACTGCCGTCGCGACCACGGCAATGAAAGTGGTTAGGCCGATCCACCATAAATTTCGCCTGACGATGCGCAGGATCTCGGAAATGCTGATCGACGCCACCGGGTCGATGACGAGTTCAGGAACCGCTGACGGCGTGAGTCCTGCATATCCCGGATAAGCGCGCGGAATTATTCCCGTGGAGTGATTCATGGTCAGAAACTCCGCTGGCGGATGTTGGGGTAGAGCGGCAATGCGAGACGGGGCGGGGTGTTCCCGGGGCCTCTTCGGCGGCGCGTCAGCAGCGCGGTGACGCTGCCGGCCACGGCGAACGCGATCGACGGAAAGAGCAATATGATCAGATCGCGATATCCGGTTATGAAAATCTGCGAGAACAGGAGGCCAAGGCTCAAGGTCCCGATCGCGCGAAATGCGGAGGATTGTGCCAAGATTCTCATGCGGCGGAAGAAGAGGACGAGCGGGTAGTAGGCAATGCAGAAACCGACAAGGCCGGTTTCCGCGAGAATGCGAACGGAGGTGCTGTCGACGCCCTTTTGGGTGTCGGTGTCCCATGATAGATCGGGCGGGATGCTCATCTGGGGTCCGAAGAAGTCGGCGTCGGAGACCAGCCCCGTCCCGGCGCCGATAATGGGATGCGCCAGGAAAATCTTGAACCCGGTCTCGATCTTGGTGAGGCGCCACGCGGTCGAGGCAGGTGCATCGTTGTTGGAAATTCGGGTTGCGTAGAGCGGCACGAACAGCAACGCCGCAACCGCCGTGATGATGACCAGCTTCAGACCGCCCGAAAAGAACTCCTTGATGCTTTTACTGTGAAAGGCGGCCGCAAACACGAGCACGAGCGGAAAATAGAAAGCCGAGGACGATTTCGTCGATATGAGGCCGATCACCAGGATCAGCAGCACAGCCCAACTCCTTTGCCAGGGAGCCAGGAGGCTGGTCCCTTGGGCTTGCTTTTCGAACCAGCAACAAAGGATCGCTGGGATCAATAGGGCGGCGAGGGCTGAGGATTCGGGCGTGAAGGCGGCGCCCCGTCCGTAAACCGGGACGATCGAAAAGTTCGTATTGTTTGCGAAGGACCACGCGCTGCCATAAGCGATCGAATAGGTCATTTGGACGAACGCGATGACAGACGAGAGAACCGCGCAAAAAATGTAGCCGCGCACGAAGGCCCGTCGATGCTCCGTAACGCTCAGCAGAGTCGCGAAGCCGATGGCGCCAAGCGCCGCATAGATGCCCTGCATCGCCGAAAATCTCGCCGAGAAGCCGGGTGAGATCGAAAACAGCGTCGTCGCCGCGTAGCCGACAAGGCTCAAAAAGATCCAGAGAAGCGGCTGGAGAGGCAGCCGTGGAGAAACGATCGGAGCGAGGCTGATATAAGCCAACAGGAAAACGATGATGGGCTGCAGTCCGACCCCGCCCAGCGACAACACGGCGACGCCCGGCATGAGGCTGCAAAACCCGATCGCGCCTGCGAGCCACCTGCTCATCATCGATACCTCAAAATGTGTTCTTCGTTCGGAAAAAGCAGCACGCCGTTCGCGCCAAGATTTGGAGGTCCAACCAAAGCGACCAATGTTCGATATAAAAGAGGTCGTACTCGACACGCTTTTGCAGCTGGACGAGCGTCTCGGTCTCACCACGCCAGCCATTGACCTGAGCCCATCCGGTCATGCCGGGCTTCACCCGATGCCGGAGCGCATAGTGATCGATGGCGTCCTGGTAGCGAATGTTCGCCGCCTTGGCCGATAGCGGATGCGGTCGCGGCCCCACCAAAGACATCTCGTTGCGCAGCACGTTGAAGATTTGCGGAAGCTCATCGAGGCTGGTCCGCCGCAGATAATGGCCGATTCGCGTGACGCGAGGGTCGTTGCGCTGGGTGAGCTGCTCCCCAAGCGGATCGGCCTTGTCGACATACATCGTCCTGAATTTCAGGACCTCGAAGATCTTCCCGGTGAAGCCGTAGCGCTTCTGCCTGAACAGGACCGGACCGGGGCTGTCGATTTTGATCGCCAAGGCGATGGCGGCAAGCAAGGGGCTGATGAGGAGCAAAACAACGGCGGCGATGAGCTTGTCCTCGCACGCCTTCACTACGTATCGCCAATCTCCGAGCGGACGATCGTAAAGCTCGAGGAGTAACGAGCCCGCGACGAGGCTGCCGCGTCTGAAATTGATCTTTCCATGAAGCGCGTCGACGCCGACATCAATTTGCAGCGGCAAGGGATAAAGTGTCTTGGCGAGATCGCGGATGCGCTCCCCGGCCGTCGTCGGAAGCGTAATGATGACCCGGTCGATCGCCGAATCCTGAGCCGCGTGGGCGAGCTCGGCGATGCCTCCGCCGACCGGAATCCCGGCAATCTCGGGCGGCACGCGGGTTCGGCGGTCATCGAATATGCTGACGATTTCGATGCCGCGATGGCGCTTTAGCCTTTCGATCATCGCTCGCGCGCTCTCATCGGCGCCGAAGATCGCGTATTTTTCCGTGAGATGACCGCGGTTGACGAGATCGCTGCGCACGCGCTCCGCCGCAAGCCGGTCGACCGCGAGCGCGATGAGGCCTGTCGCCCACCAGCCGATGATCCAGCCGCGCGAGTAGGCTTCGCCGACCTTCAGCGAGAAAAGCACGAAGGTGACAAGAAGGATGGGAAGGGAGAAGCCGATGAACAGCGTCGGCAGCTGCGCGCGAAAATCAGAGGGAAGCGTTCGATAGCAGCCGGAACCGACGAAGCACAGCAGCGACGATATCGAGATGATCAGCCATAGCGTCGCGTATTGAACCGGCGTGATTTGCGGATAAACATGCGTCACAAAGACGATTCCAATAGCTCCGACCACCGCGATGACGAGGAAGTCGCAGAAACCTACGATCGTCAGCGCCTGATAGGTTCTGAGACGATAGGGATTGGATTGAATCTTTGCGTTTGTTCCATCAACCGCCGCGGCGGATGAAGGGGAAATCAGCTCGGCCATTGCCCTTCCGCTTATCAGGGTGTGCGTAAGTGCTCGGCAAGGTGCTCGCTGCTCTCCTTACTAATTCCACTATTCGAATATGACGTGCAGTAATGCGCGGTAATGAAACAGCACGCAGTCAACTCAGCATGCTGGTACCAATTGCGCTCGGCACACTGATAGAGCGCCTTTGCGCTGCAAAAAAGATATTCAATCGATAGTTGCCCGTCTCGTGTCAAAATTGAAACTACGGGGTGACAGGCGTTCGAGTTTTCCGCTTGCGATGCGTCGTTTCGAGATCGAAACTGTTTGCGGGCGAATCACGCGGATCCAGCGGAGGAGGGCGGTCAAAAGAAAATGCAACTGAAAGATGCAGCGGTGCGATTGAAATTACTGAGTGTGTTTACCGCTCTGATGAGTTGCATGATAGCCCTGCCGATAAGCGCGGGGGCCGTCGATATCAAGAATGGCCGCGCGGTGTACAAGCGCTGCAGCGCCTGTCATTCGTTGGAGCCGAGTCAAAACGGGATCGGTCCGACTCTCTACAAGCTATTGGGCCGGCGCGCCGGGACCGTTCCGGGATACCTCTATTCGTCGGCAATGAAGAACGCCGGTATCGTCTGGAACGCGGCCACGCTCACCCAGTATTTACGAAATCCCAACCGATCGATCCCCGGCAGCAAGATGGAATTCTCGGGAATTTCAAACGCGAGGGACATGGAGGATCTGCTCGCCTATTTGAGGCAGGCGGCGCAGTAAAACATCGCAGGGTGTGTCGATCTATTTTGCGGTGTCCGGCGTCAGGGACAGACCGGATTCTTCAAACCCATATACGCGTTCAGGTGATGCAAGAAATCCTCGGCATATAAAGTTTCGCCATGGAGGAGCAACATCACGAGCAGCGTCGGCAGCACGAGAAGACTGAGCGGAAATTTCTCGGCGGGCGGCGGCCGATAATGGCGACCGAACAGGATGAGCGAGAAGAGCCCGATCATCAGGCCGAGCCCGACCTCGAGCGTTGTATGTGCGTCGAGCAAAATTCGCGAAACGCTGATGCCGATGACGAATGCAGCGATGCCGCCGACAGCCACAATGCGGCGCCAAGCGGTGAGCTGGACGCCGAGGATCGTCGCGATCCCTCCATAGACGAAGACGCTCAAGCTGACATGGCCGCTGGGATTGCGCAGGTGTGAGGCTTCGGGGCACGGGTAGAGATAGATTTTCAGAGAGGCCGTGACAGCGATGCAGAGCGCCAGCGCGATGGCCCACCATGCCGCCGCGCGTTTGTTCGGCAGCCGCAAGAGCCAGAGCAGCAAGAGGAACGCGATAGGTAGCAGTACTGCCGGGTCGCCGAAATCGGTGAGCGCGATCATCGGATTGGGGATTTAATTCGGACGTCGACACCGAGAATGGCCTTTGACGATAGCCATAGCAAGGGACCGATCGAGCCCCTTTGCGCGGACTTCGACGTCCGGCGGCTCGTCGGTCGCTATCGTAGAGATCACCGATGCCGCCGGGCCCAGGAAGATTGCAAAGGCGAAATCAACTCGCCGTGAACACAGGAATGTCACGGGATTTGAACGCATCGACCCATTAGCGTTGCTTGGCTCGCGTAAATGTCCAATTTCAATATTATCGAAATCATCGGAGATTCATTTCGCTGACGCGCGGAAATGAAAGGGGCGGCAATGGGTCAGGTTTCGATTGGGCTCCCCGTCTATAACGGCGACGACTTTATTCGCGAGGCCATCGAATCCATCCTTTCCCAGACACATGGCGATCTCGAGCTGCTCATCGGCGATAACGCGTCGACCGATGGCACCGAAGAGATCTGCCGCGATTTTGAGCGCCGTGATCGCCGCGTTCGATACATTCGCCGCGAGCGGAACATCGGCGCGGTGAACAACTATAATGCGCTCGTGCCAATCGCAAAGGGCGCCTATTTCAAATGGGCCGCTCATGACGACGTGCTCGCGCCGACCTTTCTTGCCGAGTCCGTCAACGCGCTTGAGCGGGATCCATCGGTCGTGCTCGCGATGCCGAGAACGATGCTGATCGATGAGAAGGGAGCGTCCTTGCGCTATTCGCCGGAGCAAGACGGCTTCGTCAACGATCGCGGGATGTGCTTTCCGAAGGCGCCGGACGATAACGGCGCCGTCACTTCATCGGATCCGGTCGAGCGCTTTGCCGCCATCGTGTTCATGACCGTGCTCTGCGCCGAAATTTTCGGAGTGATGCGTCGTCCGCTGCTCGATCGCATGCCGTTGCAGGGCAATTACTACGGCGCGGACAAGGTGTTCCTGGCGGACCTCAGCCTTCGTGGAAGATTTTGGTTGGGTGAAGAGCCGCTCTTCTTGCGACGCTGCCACGCCCGGCAATACAGCATCATCGGCGTCAATTCCGCGAGCTATCGTGCGCAATGGTTTCGCCACGGCTACCTCCTTTCCAACCAGATGCTGATACAGAAATTGATGGTCACGCATGGCTATTGCCGCGTCGTCCTCGCCAGCGATCTGAACACGCGCCAGCGGCTCGCCTGTTTCCAGATGTTGGCCGACCGGTCGCTCGTTCGCCTCGGAAGCTGGCTCGGATTCGGCAACCGCCGGCGATTGGCGGCGCCGCGCGTCGATTCTGAAATCAATCCTGCTTGATTTCGTTTGCGGATCCGCGGCTCGAGCGAGCCCGTGCCTCCGCGCTCGCCCTAGAGGTCGAGAAGCTTTGCCGTCCCGACGCCGTGGCGGCCGGCATCCAGAAAGGCCGAGAGCGCGGGCTCTAAATAAAGTGGCGAGCTGCGCGTGGTAAAAGCGACCCGCCCGTTCTAGCTCTTTCTCGCTTCGGCAATCATCGTCTCGAATTCGGCGAAATTCTCGCCAACGAGTGTGCCGTGAACCTCGATATTGCGGAATTCGGGGATCGCGCTTTTATTGACGTCACAGAACGTCACATCGCAGAACCCGCTATGGGAGAGGACCTCTGCAAGCGTCACGCGGTCATAAAGGAACCGGTGGCCCCATTCATGAAACTCGCGATTGATCGTGTAACAGGGGTTTTGCAGCCGAGCGCGCTCGAACTCGCTTCCAAAGCGTCCGTTCGACCATCGAACGTAGCTATCTGCCTGGCTATCCGGTGTTCCATTCTTGAGATGGAGGAATTTGTCCAAATCCGGGGTCGCGATCCGCACCATTCCACCGAGCCGCAACACGCGATGAATTTCGCGCAGCATCGCAATGGCGGATTCCAGCGGAATGTGCTCGATCATGTGCTCGGAATAGGCGAAATCGACGGATGCGTTTCTCAGCGGTAATGGCCGCGTGGCATCGGTGTAGATCGCGCCTTTGATGCGAGGATCGATATCGACATTGAGCCAGCCTTCCTTCGGACGCGGCCCACACCCGATATTCACTTTAATGACCGATTGCTGCGCATAGTATTTTTTGATTTGCGAGCCCCTCGTCGCCAATTGACGTAGCTTCGCCACACGATAAGAGCCGGTCAGGCGCGAAATTGCCGGCTGGAATAAGGGGGTGATGGTGCTCATGGAAGTCTCAATCTCACAACCTGTTGCACCACATTGTGAAGATGCGGCGCCAACTTTTGCGGCACCAGTGTTAAATCTGTGATCGACAATCGGTAACTTGGGTGCGGTCGCTGTGGCGCTTACGATGCTTCTCGGACCATCGACCGTGGGGGTTTGCATGGATATCGCTTTTGATCCCCAGTACACCGACGACGAACGGCGCTCGCGTGTCTATGGGGGACAAGTCATCATTCTGTCGCCGAGCCCGTCGACTTTCGCTCTCGTGGCGCATGCCCGCCGGCTTGTCGAAGAGGCTTTTGCGCCCATAGATCCGCGCGAGTCTCACCGATACTACTCCGTTGACGAGACCGTCGCAAAACTCGTGAAGCTCAAGCCTTATTTCATCCATCATCCCGAGACCCAGAAGCTGCTGCGCGATGTTTTGCTTGGCTACGGCTGCGATCCCAATGTGACCTATCAGGATGTGCCGCGGATTCGCTGCGCGTTTCCCGCAAATTATCTGACTACGGGGATCGCCTATGCTCACCATCCGCATCGCGACACTTGGTATTCGGCGCCGATGTGCCAGTTCAATTGGTGGATGCCGCTCTATTCGTTTTCTGCCCAGCAAGGAATGGCGTTTCATCCACGCTACTGGGGACGCGGCATCGCCAATGGCTCGAGCAATTTCAACTATTATCGCTGGAACGCCGACGGGCGAAAAAATGCCGGCCAGCATGTGAAAGCGGACACGCGGGTTCAGCCGCATCCTGAAGAGCCGATCGAACTCGAGCCCGCGATCCGCTTCGTCGTGCCGGCCGGCGGGATCATCCTCTTCTCCGCAGCGCATTTGCATTCGACGGTCGAGAACACGACCGATTTGACGCGCTGGAGCATTGATTTTCGCACGGTCAATCTCGACGATGTCCATGAGCGGCGCGGCGCCGCGAACTGCGACAGCAGCAGCACCGGTACGTCCTTGCGCGACTTCAAGCGCATGCAAGATTTCGCGCCGATGCCACCGACCGCGATCAGCCTCTACGACCATGACGGACCGGTCGAAGGAGTTGCCGTCTACGCGCCGTAAGGGTCGTAGCAGCCCTGCTCTCATCGATGCGCCGAAGCGGCTGTGGCTGCCGTGGCATGTCCGTCCGGCGTGGCCGCGACGATTCTGGGTCGCAGCCGCATGGCGCGGAGCTGAAGGTCGATCTCGCGAGAATATTCGGGGTTCATCACAATGATCACGTTCGGTTGGTATGACCGGAGAAAATCGGGTTCCACGATTTCCTGAGCAGTGCACGGCATAAAACGGCCGGCCTTACGCGGATTTATGTCGACGACGAAATCGATCCCGCGGCCGGCGTTCAGCTCAAGCATGTTGAGAAAAGTTACCGCTTTGGCGCCTGCTCCCCAAACGACAACCTTGCGCGATTGCCTGAACTGTCGCGTCAAAAAATTCCGCCAGCCGGCGATCAGTCGTGCGGCGCTCCGCGAAAACGCCTCGTGATGCTCGGCATAGTCGATTGCACCGGAGACCGACGCCTCCACGATATCCTCTTTCACAACCTCGGCAACGAGATACTGGTCGCTGAAGGCTGGCGTCAATCGGCGTACGGAAAAGCCGCCTTCATTGAGTGCGCGCCGTAGCGTCGCGGGTGAGAAATACGAATAGTGCTCGTAAGTCAGATCCCAGACGTTCACATGGTCGATGATGAGATCGCCGTTTGGGACCTCGAAGTAGCCGATGCCGCCTCGAACCAACAGAGTCCGTGCCGCGCGCAAGGTGGCGACAGGATCCGGCAAATGCTCGAGCACATGTTGACAGCAGACAGCGTCGAAATGGTCGGGCGCGGCTCCGTCGAAAGTCTTGCCGACGATTTCAAGAGTGCCACTCCCAAGCCTGGTCGGAGGCTGGGCCGGCTGCGACGGATCGTAGCCGATGCCGTGATTGGCGCCGCGCTCGCATAGCCGGCGCAGAAAGTCGGCCGCGCCGCAGCCGATTTCGATGATCTTCTTGTTGACGAGGGCATATCGATCAATTAGCTCCTCGACGGTGCGGTCGAGATAGTCGCGATGTCGCGCGGAAAAATTGAGTGCATTCTCGTAGTCGGCCGAATATCGGATGCGTTCCGGCGCGAAGGCGCGATTATAGACATGTCCGCAATTGAGGCACGAAACAAGGTCGATGTCGCCGGTCTCGGCCGCCAGGGCTTCGTCTCGCGAGTGACTGAAAGAACACTCGAGGAGCGGCATTCCGCTAATCGCGAGGAGCTTTTGATACGCGCCGTTATCGCAGACCGGACAGGGCCGTTGCCGGAAGCCAGCCGGACTCGTAATAAACGAAGTGAGATGACTCATGCCCATTCCCGTTGCGCTGCATGCGCGAAGATCAGCTCCACGAGGGCCGATCGAATTTTCTCGCGCGGTTGCATGGTTTAATTTCCAGCGCAGCTGTCGGATCAAATAGTCTTCTTGGCCTTTGGTTCCATCGACGCTTTGATGATCGAAACAACGCCGATCGATTGGCCCAAATGCTTTCGCGCCCTATCGCCGGGCAATCAATAAAACGTGATCTTCTTCGTCGCGACAACAGGAACGCCACTCTGACATGAGGTTGAGCCTACGAAACGAGGGGCGCGGCAATGCCGGTCGCCGTCGCAACGACTCGAGCTGCGAGAGCGGCGGCCTCGGTCATCGATAATTCCGCTGCAGCGGCCAAATTGATCCCAAGAAGAACGGTGAACATAATTGGTTTCGGGAACGCCTCGTCGAGAATGCCGAAATATTTGTCGATCAGATGCTTCGGGCGATGGTGGAAAATGAATGTGCGGTCGTGCACGACGAAGGTCTTGTAGTATTTCTCGAACATCTCGCGATCGCGTGCATCCATGAACGGATGGCAATCTTCTTGAATAGAATGCCATTTCAAGAGCCAAGCGATCTTCTCGTTGACATATGGCTTAAAGCGCGCATGAACGATATCCGCGTGATCCCAACTGAAGTTGCAATTGTCGAAACCGCTGCCGGGCACATTTTCGCCGATCGGCGTTTTGCCGCCGCACTCGACGTTTTCCGGCTTCTCGCCTTTCAGCAGCGCAATCTTGCCGAGGTCATGGATCAAGGTCATGACGATGAGATCGCGGTCGGTGACGCCCGATTCTTCCATGCTCTCCAAGACCTGAAGCGTGTGCGTCAGCTGGCTCGTGCAGTAGAGGAACACATTGCTCGGATCGATGACCTGGGCGAGCAGCTCGAGCAGCCGCTGAACGCGAACCTCGCCGATGATGGGTTGCGTTTCGTATTTCTCCTTGAGCGCGGCGACCGACTCGAGCGTCTGATTGCCACGGCACGCGAAGAGGGTGCCTGCGTCGCGCTGGAATTCCTCGATCGTGCGTATCTCGCCCAGTCCCCTGATATAATGGAAGCCGAGCTTGTTGAGCTGCCTGCTCACCATTTTTTTGACCGGACGCGGAACATATTTTTTCATCACGACCCCCTCAACGAAACGGATGCGTTACCCTTGGCCACTCGATCCATCGCACCTAAGCGGCGCCGGCTTTTTGGCGACGGAATTCGGTTCCGGGCACCGTATCGAGAGCATAGGCAGTGTCGGCGATCGCCTCATCCGGCTCGATGATGCGCGGACGCGGTATCGGAACGACGAAGCGCCCGCCGGCACGGCGATAGGCTGCTTGTTGCTGCAGAATCTCCCCGGCGAAGTTCCACGTTAGGAGCAAGGTAATATCGGGCCGCTCGGCCAGTAGGCGGTCCGGATGGCAGATCGGGATCCGTTGCCCCGGCATGAATTTGCCGTGCTTGTTGGGATTGGCGTCGGCGACAAAGTCGAAGAACGCGCTACCGAGATCGAGGTAGTTGATGAGCGTCGATCCCTTGGCCGCCGCGCCGTAACAGGCGATGCGTTTTCCCTGCGATTTTGCCTCGCGCAACAGCGCCGTCAGCTCTTGCTTGATGGCCGCCGCACGGCGAGAAAAATCGGCGTACCAGGCGGTGCCGCCGACACCGAGGGCCTCTTCGTCCCCATAAAGCTGATCGAGCCGTGCGCTGCGCGACGGGTCGCGGCTAACGAAGACGCGCAGCGACCCGCCATGGATGGGCAGCCACTCGACATCGTTCAAATGGAGATGATGCCGTGCCATCAACGGCGTCAGGCCGTGGAGCGTATGGTAGAAAAGATGCTCGTGATAGATCGTGTCGAACTCACACGCTTCGATCATGTCGACCGCATAGGCGCATTCGAACACGGCGATGCCGGTCGGCTTCAAGAGCAGGTCGAATCCGGCAACGAAATCATTGATCGAATCGACATGCGCAACGACATTGTTCGCGATCATCACGTCCGCGCGTCGGCCTTCGGAAACGAGTTGCTGTGCCAGCTTGCGCCCGAAGAAATCATTGATCGTCGGAACGCCGATGCGCGATGCCTTTTCCGCGGGCCCGACCGCGGGATCGATGCCGAGGCAGGGCACGCCGTGCGCGGCGAAGTTCCGCAGCAAATAACCGTCATTGCTCGCGACTTCGACGACGAGATCCTCGGGCCCGAGGCGGCGGTCCTCGATCAGCTTTTCGGCGATAGCCGCCGCGTGCTTCAAGAGCATCGGCGATGAGGAGGAAAAATAAGGATAATTGCGCCGATAGAGCTCCTCCGCCGGGACGGTTTCCGTCACCTGCAGCAACGCACAATCGCGGCAGAGGGCGACGGCCAGCGGATACCGCTGCTCGGGTCGCTGCAGATCCTCTTGCGCCAAGAGCGCATTCGACACCGGATGAAGGCCGAGATCGAACACCACATCCAGCGCAGCGCTATCGCAGGAACGGCACTTTGAAATGGTCAAGCGCGCCTCCTAATCACCCGGTAACGATTCGATCCGGCAGATCTGCGGCGCCTCAGGAAAGGGCTGTCGCCGCGATCGCCGGATGAAGCTGATTGATGCTGAGGAGCTGCGGGCGGCAGTCATAGCGCTCCAGCTCTTCTTCAATCTCCCGCAGATAGATCGGATTCATCGCGACGACCCGATCGGGCTGGTAATGCTTTAAAAATGAAGGCGAGACGATCCGTTGGCCGGTTCCGGGAATGAACCGGCCGTGCCGATGCGGATTGATATCGACCACATATTCTATTTCATCACGCACGTTCGTGGTGGTGAGGAACGCGACCGCTTTCGAGCCCGATCCCCACAGCACGGTACGTCGCCCGGCCGCGGCTGAGGCGGATAGTTCCGCCTTGCAGCCTTGGATGAA
>CAYMNX010000432.1:0-3732 GCA_964391905.1 uncultured Rhizobiaceae bacterium | reverse complement strand
TCGGCCATCAATTCGTGATGGGCCGCACCATCGACGAAGC
Source organism: uncultured Rhizobiaceae bacterium (assembly GCA_964391905.1). Lineage (GTDB taxonomy): Bacteria > Pseudomonadota > Alphaproteobacteria > ATCC43930 > CGMCC-115725 > CAIKMD01. Next base: position 3,692 of record CAYMNX010000432.1, on the reverse strand, counting down.
CTTGACGCGCGCCGAGCCGGCGGAAGCGCAGGGCTATGCCTTCTCTTACGACATGCTTGGCGAGGCGGCGCGCACGGCGCAAGATGCGGCGCGCTATGCCGAGCGCTACGCCCAGGCGATTGCGGCAATCGGCGCGCGCGCCCAAGGCCGCGCGCTCCATCGCGCACCGGGCATCTCGGTCAAGCTCTCGGCGCTCCATCCGCGCTACGAGGAAGCGCAGCGGGGGCGCGTGCTTGATGCGCTGCCCTCATTACTTCTTGGTTTGGCGCGCCAGGCGAAGGCGGCGGGCATCGGCTTCACCATCGATGCCGAAGAAGCCGACCGGCTCGAGCTCTCGCTCGATCTCATCGAGATGCTCGCGGCGCATGCCGACCTCGCCCAGTGGAACGGGCTCGGCCTTGCCGTTCAAGCCTATCAAAAGCGCGCGCTGCCGCTCATCGACTGGCTGGCCGCGCTGGCGCGCCGCCATCGGCGCCGCTTGATGCTGCGTCTCGTCAAAGGCGCCTATTGGGACACCGAGATCAAGCGCACGCAGGAGCGCGGCCTCGATTTTTTTCCGGTCTATACGCGCAAGATGGCGACCGATGTTTCCTATCTCGCCGCCGCGCGTCGCATTTGGGCGGCGCGCGATGCGTTCTTCCCGCAATTCGCCACCCACAACGCCCATACCGTCGCCGCCATTCTGGAATTGGTCGGACCGGAGCGCGATTTCGAGTTCCAGCGTCTCCATGGCATGGGCGAGGCGCTCTACGAGCAGGTCGTCGGCCTCGATGCCGCGCAATTCGCATGTCGCGTTTATGCGCCGGTCGGCGGCCATGGGGATCTCCTCGCCTATCTGGTGCGGCGATTGCTCGAGAACGGCGCCAATACTTCCTTCGTCAATCGCCTGGTCGACGAGGCGCTGCCGGTCGAGGCGCTGATCGCCGATCCGATCGAGAGGCTAAAAAGCATCGAGCCGAAGCCGCATCCACGCATCCGATTGCCGCGCGATCTCTACGGCGATGAGCGGCGCAATTCGCGCGGTATCGATTTGAGCGATCGCAACCGGCTCGTCGATCTTGCAACATCGCTCGCCGCGGCGACACAGATGCCTTGGGCCGCGGCGCCGATCATCGGCGGCAAGGAGGCGGCGGTGTCGACGCGTCCGGTGCTCGACCCGTCCGACCATCGCCGGATCGTCGGCACGGTGGGCGAGGCGACGGACGCGCAAATCGAGGCGGCGCTGACGCGGGCCGCCGCTGCGGCGCCGGGGTGGGACAAGATACCGGTCGAAGAGCGCGCGCGCTGTCTCGAGCGCGCCGCCGATCTCCTCGAAGAACGCCGCGATCTCTTCATCGCCATGATCGTGCGCGAGGGTGGGCGCATCATTCCCGATGCCATCGCCGAAGTCCGCGAGGCGATCGATCATTGCCGCTACGATGCCGCGCGCGCACGAGAGGCGCTGACAGCGCCGGTTGAGCTTCAGGGCCCGACCGGCGAGCGCAACCTCCTCGCGCTCCATGGACGCGGCGTCTTCGCCTGCATTTCGCCGTGGAATTTTCCGCTCGCGATTTTCCTCGGGCAGATCGCGGGCGCGCTTGCCGCCGGCAATGCCGTGATCGCCAAGCCCGCGGAGCAGACGCCGCTCATCGCCGCCGCGGCGATCAGAATACTGCACGAGGCCGGCATTCCTGGCGATGTGCTGCAATTGCTGCCGGGCGACGGCTCCGTCGGCGCAAAGCTCGTAACCGATCCGCGCATCGCAGGCGTCGCCTTCACCGGGTCGACCGAAACGGCACGGGCGATCAATCTCGCGCTGGCCCAGCGCGGCGGTCCGATCGTGCCGTTCATCGCCGAGACCGGCGGCCAAAACGCTCTCATCGCCGATTCGTCCGCTCTGCCCGAGCAACTCGTCGCCGATGTGCTCGCCTCGGCTTTCGACAGCGCCGGTCAGCGCTGCTCTTCGGCGCGGGTGTTGTTTTTGCAAACCGATATTGCCGAGCGCGTCATCCAAATGCTGCGCGGCGCGATGGAGGAGCTGGTGATCGGCGACCCCGCTCTCCTTGCGACCGATATCGGTCCGGTCATCGACGAGCCGGCGCGCGCTGCGCTCGCAGCGCATGCGTCGCGCATGCGTCGCGAAGCGCATCCCGTTGCCGAGCTCTCGCTGCCGGCCGGAACCGAGCACGGCACCTTCTTCGCCCCGCGCGTCTTCGAGCTCGACCGCCTCGGCCTGCTGACGGGCGAGGTCTTCGGTCCGATCCTGCATCTTATCTGTTGGCAGGGCGACCGGCTCGATCAGGTGCTCGATGCGATCGATGAGACCGGCTTCGGCCTCACTCTTGGCATTCACAGCCGCATCGACGCGACCGTCGCGCAGATTCATCGCCGTCTGCGCATCGGCAATATTTACGTCAACCGCAACATGATCGGCGCGGTGGTCGGGGTTCAGCCCTTTGGCGGCGAGCGCCTGTCCGGCACAGGTCCGAAGATCGGCGGCCCGCATTATCTGCATCGCTTTATGACCGAGCGCACGCTGTCGATCGATACGACCGCGGCCGGCGGCAATGCCAGTCTCATGTCGCTGAGGGACGACGACGCTTAGCGCAATCCGCTTTGCGCCAAGCCATCGAGAACGAGCTGCGCGGCGAGTGCCGCCAGCACGATGCCGAGAATGCGGGTGACGACATTGGCGCCGGTGACGCCGAGAAGGCGCATGACCCGCGATGCCGCGCGAAGCGCCAGATAGGTCAGGATCATCACCGCGGCAAGCGCGCCGAAAACCGCTGCGATTTCGAGCGGCGCGCTTGCTTTGCCCATGAGCAAGACGATCGAGGTCAGCGCGCCGGGGCCGGCGAGAAGCGGAAATGCGAGGGGAAATACCGAGATATCGTCGCGCGCTGCGGCTTCTTGCTGCTCAGGTGGCGTCGGGTTGCGGATTCCGGAAGGCCGCGCGAAGACCATATCGGTGGCGAGGAGAAAAAGAAGAATGCCGCCGGCGACGCGGAAGGCCGGCAAGGTGATGCCGAGCATGCCCAGCAGGACGGCGCCGCCAATCGCAAAGGCGAACAGCAACAGTGCGGCGATCACCGTGCCGCGCCGCGCGACCTGGCGCCGAAGCTCTTCGGGCGCGCTGCGCATCAGCGTCGCAAAGATGACGGCGCAACCGATCGGATCGATGATCACCAGCAAGGTGACGAAGCTGTAGCCGATCAGGGATTGCACGGGAGGTCCTCGATGAAGCGTTCACATCTTGCTGTTCGACCGGACGCACGGGAGCCTTTCGCTAGGCGTTTGCGCCGCGGGAGCTTATAGTACCGCCCTTACGTGGATGACGAGCGCTTGATCCCTATATAAGCGCTATGCCCGTTGATAAAGACGATAAGCCCCGACTTCCCGCCTCGGCCAAATCCGCCGAAGTCGAGGCGTTTGTGCGTCAAGTCGCAGGGATGCCGTCGGCGCGCCCGATGAGCGGACGCGGGCGGCTCATCTTTGCTATGGATGCGACGGCAAGCCGCGAGCCAAGCTGGGATAATGCCGCCAAAATTCAAGGCGAGATGTTCGAAGCGACCGCCGCTTCGGGCGGCCTCGACGTACAGCTCGTCTTCTATCGGGGCTTCAACGAATGCAAGGCAAGCCGTTGGCTCTCGAATGCGCAGTCGCTGCATGCGGCGATGCGTGCTGTCTTTTGCGTCGGGGGCGAGACCCAGATC
>CAYMNX010000431.1:0-8476 GCA_964391905.1 uncultured Rhizobiaceae bacterium | reverse complement strand
TTGCCATCGGATTAGTGCTTCTTTTTTGCCTCGTCGACGGGCTTCATGCCGAACAAGGCGCGATTATTCCGCCTGATGCCGATCAATTTCGCGACATAGGTTTCGCGCAGGGTGTGCTCGACGGGAATTGGCTTGGCGATCCGCTTTATGCCGGCGCATGGCGGTGGTATCCGCCGTTGATCCACGCGTTGCTCGCGGCCGGTGCTTACATCACTGGAGCCTCGCTGCCGAGTTTCTGGCTGTCGGCAGGACCGTGGCTCGCGCTCTTCGTGCCCCTGAGTTTTTCGCTTATGGTCGCTCGACTCGAGAGCCTGCCCTCTGCGGCCGCCGCGACGGGCGCTTTTGTTTTCTTGAACGGCGATGCAGGCTTGTGGCTCGGTGATCGGTACGTTCCGCCTTGGATGGCTGCTGATTACACGCCGTGGCTGTTCGTACCCAATCTTGCTTCCGCCTTCTTCTTTTTTGGCGTCTGGCTCATCTACCGGCGAGGCGACGCAAAACGATTACGGGACGCCGCGGCGATCGGGGTAACGCTTGGAATTATATTTCTTGCACATACGGTTCCTGCGCTTCTCCTATCGGCCATTGTCACGACAACGGCGCTTGGCGAGCGCGGATTGAAGCCGCGGGTTCTGGGCTGGCTCGCGGTCGTCGCCGGAACACAACTCCTCGTCGACATGGTCTTCCTCGGTCCGCTCTTGCTCCATTATCATCTACACATCGTGAACAGCGTCGCTGGCGCCTGGACTGATCCGCTTCTTGATTCTTACAATCTGTTTCGAAAAACGGCGGTGATAAACATTCCGGGCGTCCTCGCTCTCGGGGCTGCGTGGTTGTTGCGCCATCGCGCTCCATTCAATCGGCGGACGGCCATCATTCTGTTGACTTGGATAGGTGTGTGCGGCGCCTTTCTCTTGCGTTACGCGACTTGCACAACCCTGCGGGCGGGCGGCACGGTCTGCCGGACCTTCATCATTCCCGCGCATCATTTCCACTTTTATCTGCAGGCAGCTTGGGCCTTTGTTATCGGCCATATATTGTGGCATAGCGTTCGTCTTTATTGGCACAGTTCTACCAATGAACAATTGCGGCTCCGGAAAGGATTGGCCATCGCGACTTGCAGTATTGGGCTTATTTTCGTCGGCGGCTTTGGTTTGTTCATGCGCCCCTACGATGTGGAGGCGCGCGCTCGCACGTGGGAGGAGGGCAAAAAATTTGATTCCTCGACTTACCGATGGCTTCTCGCGAACACACGACCGCACGACCTATTCGTAACTCAAATTCAAACTCCGCCTCTGGAAGAACCGGCGACCGATACAGTCATGGCAGCTGGACGCCGTCTGGTCGCCGCGCCGGAGTTACACTCAAACCCTTATCTCGATTGGCACGAACGCGATGAACGACGCCGACGTTATCTTGCCGCCGCACTGATTCCGATCGCTTCGGCGGAACAAGATCTCTGCGCCTTTCGCGCTGAAGCAGGCCCAGACGCCGATGCTTGGTTCGCGCTGCCAAATTCAGTCGTGGTGAGCGCGGCACAATTACAGCCGGCCTATCGCAGCGCCTACCTGACAATCTATCGGATAACTTCCAATTGTGATCTGCCGGCGCGCCCGACACACTGATTGATTGCCGATATTGCGCTAGCCGCTTCGCGCCGGCTCGTCCTCAGGCCCGGCCTCGACGGTCACGGTCACGGTGAGGTCGCCGGCTTCGGCGAAGCGCAAGGTAACGGGAAAAGTATCATCGAGCGCAAGCGGGCCTTTGAGATCGCGCAGCGCGATATAGCGCCGTCCCGGGCGCAAGCTGATCGGCCGCTTCGGCAGGAGATCGTAATATTCGAGCGCCGCGCCGTCGCGGGACCGGAAGATTACCGTGCCGGCAACCGGGGTCGACGCGGCGATCAGGCGATCGGGACGCGGGCCGTCATTGCGCATCTCCATGAACATCGCCGCTGCTTCGGTCGCCGATGGTGCCGCCCAGGGATGGGTGATGGTGATCGATCCAAGCGCGAAGCTGCGCGCAGAGGCGGCACGCGCGATGACCAAGGCCAACGGCGTCAGCAATAGTAAACGGCGTTTCATCCCGCGCGCATCTAAGCCCAAGGGTTCGGGTAACTCAATCGCGGAAAACGCGTGCGAGGCTATTGCTGCGCTTTGGCGTGCGTGAGCAAGGTCGAGATCTTGCAGCCGAGCATGACGTTGTCGCGAGACAGCTCGTCATTGGCGCGACGAAGCCGATCGATCACCCAGCATACGAAAGATGCAACGCCGACGAATACGCAGAGATGAGCGAAATCGTTGAAGCTCGGCAGCGCGAAGCCGAAGGGCGGGACGAAAAAATACCACAGCCCCGCCGTGCTGAAAAAGATCGCCCATAACGCCGCGCCGAAACCGCCAAGCGCGCAGGCGCCTGCGATGGCCGGCAGGAAGACGAGATAGGGAGCGCTGATGCTGAGGTACTCGAGCGCGACCTCAAGACTGATGCACAAGCCGACGCACAATCCGATCGCGACGGTCCTGACCGTGAGGTCGGAGAAGGAATATCCCTGGTTCATGACATTATCTGTTTATTGCGTAGGTACCAGCTATGTGAACATTTCTTCTCTCGCTTGTCCACCCGTATCGATTGCCGCGGCGCGGCGGGCTTGGCGCAGATGCCATGGCCCATGCTAGGCTCGGCAGCCTTCGGTCGGTGAATCGGTGAGTGAGCGAGTGAGGACGGCATGGACACGCTGCGGGTTAATGATCTCGAAACCTACTGGATGCCGTTCACCGCGAACCGCCAGTTCAAGGCGCATCCGCGCTTGCTGGTCGCAGCCGAAGGCATGCATTATCGCAGCGGCGACGGGCGAAAAATTCTCGATGGCACGGCGGGGTTGTGGTGCGTCAACGCCGGCCACGCCCGGCCAGAGATCGCCGAGGCGGTCCGGGCGCAAGTGCTGAAGCTCGACTACGCGCCGGCCTTCCAGATGGGTCACCCCGCGGTGTTCGAGGCGGCCTCGCGACTGGCGGCGTTGCTGCCCGGCGACCTCGATCATGTCTTCTTCGGCAATTCCGGCTCCGAGGCGGTCGAGACCGCGCTCAAAATCGCGCTCGCCTATCACCGCATGCGTGGTGACGGCGGACGCACGCGGCTCATCGGGCGCGAGCGCGGCTATCATGGCGTCGGCTTCGGCGGGCTCTCGGTCGGCGGCATCGCCGGCAACCGCAAGCTCTACGCCGGCATTCCCGGCGTCGATCATCTGCCGCATACTTTCGACTTGGCGCATCAGGCTTTCTCGCGCGGTCAGCCGGAATGGGGCGCGCATCTCGCCGACGCGCTCGAGCGCATCTGTGCGCTGCATGATCCCTCGACCATCGCCGCCGTTATCATCGAGCCGATGGCGGGCTCGACCGGCGTGCTCGTGCCGCCCAAAGGCTATCTCGAGCGCGTCCGCGCTATTTGCGACAAGTACGGCATTCTGCTCATTTTCGACGAGGTGATCACCGGCTTCGGCCGTCTCGGCTCGGCCTTCGCGGTCGATTACTTCGGCGTCATGCCGGACATGGTAACCTGCGCCAAAGGCGTCACCAACGGCACCGTGCCGATGGGCGGCGTGATCTTGCGCAAATTCATTTACGACGCGTTCATGACCGGCCCCGAGAATGCGATCGAATTCGCACACGGCTATACCTATTCGGGGCATCCGCTCGCGACCGCCGCCGCGCTAGCGACGCTCGACATCTATGCACGCGAGGATCTCTTCAATCGCGCGAAAAGCCTGAGCGCCTACTGGGAAGACGCCGCGCACAGCCTCAAGGGGCTGCCGCACGTGATCGATATTCGCAATATCGGCCTTGTCGCCGGGATCGAGCTCGAGCCGATTGCCGGCAAGCCCGGCGCGCGCGCCTTCGACGTCTATCTCAAATGTTTCGAGCGCGGACTCCTGATCCGCCAGACCGCCGATATTCTGGCGCTGTCGCCGCCGCTCATTGTTGAGAAGACACAAATCGATGAGATGTTCGGCATCTTGGGCGAGGTGATGAAAACATGCTGATCGGCGTCCCCAAAGAAATCAAAACCCATGAGTATCGCGTCGGCCTCGTGCCGGGCAGTGTGCGCGAGCTCGTACATCACGGTCATTCGGTTATCGTCGAATCCGGTGGAGGCGCCGGCATCGGCTTTGATGATGCCGCTTATCAGAAAGCGGGGGCGCGCGTGGTGGCATCCGCCGCGGAAGTCTTTGCATCGGCAGAGCTCATCGTGAAGGTGAAAGAGCCGCAGCCGGCGGAGATCGCCCTGATGAGGAAAGGGCAGGTGCTTTTCACCTATCTTCATCTCGCTGCCGACAAGGCGCAGACGGAGGGGCTGATGCACTCGGGTGCCGTCTGCATCGCCTATGAGACGGTGACCGATGCTCGCGGCGGCCTGCCCTTGCTTGCGCCGATGAGCGAGGTCGCAGGACGCATGGCGATCCAGGTCGGCGCGCATTGTCTCGAGAAGGAGCAAGGCGGCGCCGGCATTCTTTTAGGCGGCGTGCCCGGCGTCGCGGCGGCGAAGGTCGTGATTCTCGGCGGCGGCGTTGCCGGCACCAATGCGGCGCGCGTCGCCATGGGCATGGAGGCGCATGTCACGGTGATCGACAAATCGCTGCAGCGCCTTTACGAGCTCGATCTCCAATTCGGCTCGCAGCTCCACACGCTCTTCGCCACGGTCGAGAACATCGAGCGCGAGGTGATGGCGGCGGATCTCGTCGTCGGCGCGGTGCTCGTGCCGGGCGCGGCTGCGCCGAAGCTGGTGACGCGCGCCATGCTCCGCGGCATGCGGCATGGTTCGGTGCTGGTCGATATCTCGATCGATCAAGGCGGCTGCTTCGAGACGAGCCGGCCAACGACGCATGCGAACCCGACTTATATCGAAGAGGGTGTCATCCATTACTGCGTCACCAATATGCCGGCCGCGGTCGCGCGCACCTCGACTTTCGCGCTCAACAATGCGACCTTGCCCTTTATCTTGGCGCTTGCCGATAAGGGCTGGCGCCAGGCCATGATCGACGATCCGAATCTACGTGCCGGGCTCAATGTCGCCAATGGCCAGATCACATATCCGGCCGTGGCGCATGCGTTGCATATACCCTTCAAGCCGGCTGCGCATGTCGGCGCTGCCTAGCGAGCGACGCCCCTCGATCGCGTCGCGCGGCTCGTGACGAGGTGACAGGCCTCGGCCCTAACCGGGACCGCTCCGGCTGCGTTGAAGCAAGCGATCCCGAGGCGATGCCGCGGCCGCGATTACGTCACTTCGCCGTCGGCTTCGGCCGATCCGGCCCCGAATAGCGCAGGATGAAGACACCCCACTGCTTGTCGTCGACATAGATGTTGCCGCGCGTGTCGACCAGCACGTCCTCCGTCTGGTTGACGAGCTTCGACTTCGGGTAATAGCCGACCTTCTTCGTCGGCTGCGGCGGGATGAAATAGCCGGTGATCTCGGGCATGTGCGGATCCTTGATGTCATAGACCTGCAAGCCGGCATTGAAATAGGTGAGATAGATGAGATTGCCCGGCTTCTCGACGTCGGGCAGATGGATCTCCTGATTCGTGTTGTGCGGGCCGAAGCGCCCGCCCTTGTCGCAGAAATCCTTGTAGGGCGCGTCCTTCGGCGGCTTCGGCAGCGGGAACATCGAGATGAGCCGCGGCTTTGCCGGATTCTTGTTGTCGATGAGCGCCGCATAGTTGAGCGCATCGGTATTGCAATTCTCGGCCGATGCCTCGGAGCTTGCGAAGAGCAGCTGCCGATCCCAGAGCGGCAGCACGGTGTGCTCCGATTGCGATCCGGCCGAGATGAAGGGCGGGGTGAAATTGAGCTGGCCGATGAGCTTCGGGTGGGCGATGTCGCTGATGTCGAGATTGATGACGCCGGGCGCATAGCCCATCGACGCCATCTTGCCGTCGGGGCTGATATTGGCGGGGCCGTGAAAGCCGAAAGGCGGTTGCGCCGGCGGGTCGCCGTCCTTCTGCCCTGGCATCGCCCAGCGGCCGGCTTCCTTCGGATTGGCCGGATCGCTGACATCGAGGATGATGAGGATGTTGCCCTTGTAGCCGGGCGCCGCGGCCGAGAGGTAGGCATACTTGCCGCCGGGATAGGAGTTGCGATGGGTGCCGGTCGAGCCGGTCTTCCAATGCGCCAGCTGCCTCGGATTGACCGGATCGCTGATGTCCCAGATGAGCACGCCCTCGTCGAAGGGCTTCGACGGGTCGCCGCCCCAATCCGGCGGCTCCTGCTGCAGCGCCGTGATCATCAGATTGTCATGCAAGGTCATCTGGATGTCCCAGGTATTCTTGGGCCCCTCGATGAACTTCACATATTTCGGATTGGTCGGATCGGTGACGTCGACGATGCTCCAGCCGTAGTCCCAGAGATGGCCCATATAGAGGTACCAGCGGCCATTGACATGACGAATCGACAATTTGAAGGCGCCGCGCCGCCCCTCGAGATCGGTATAGCCGATCGGCTTCATGTTCATCGCTCCCCAGCCCTTGGGGATCGGATCGGCACAGCTCGGCGCGGCGCCGAGCGCAATGGCGGCAAGGGTGGATGCAAAAGCTGTTGCGAAGACGGGCTTCATCGCGTTTCCTCCAAAATTATTTTCTTGGAGGGTAGCTTATCGGGCGACTCGAGGCGAGCCGCTCGGCGATTTCCGCAGCGCTGCCTTGAGGAGACGCGATCGCTTGCCGTCGATCCTTAGGGGCGCCGCAGGGCCATTGGCGATGTCACCTCATCCCGGGCCTGCCAGGGACGCGGGTTGCAACTGCCGCGAAAGCTCAGTGCAGCGTCGGTGGCAGGTTGGCGATCGCCTCGTCGATGAGGGCGCTCTTGCGCTGGCCATCGAGATCCTGGGCGAGGACGCGGCCCAAAGCGGCAATCGCGACGTCGACGGCGCTGTTGCGCACTTCGGCGAGGGCCTTTGCTTCCTCGAGCGCGATCTTCTCGACCGCGAGGCGCCGGCGCCGCTCGACCGCGGCATCGAGATCGCGCGCGGCCTGTGCGGCGACGCGCTGCGCTTCTTCTTTCGCGTGGGCGACGATCGCCTCCGCTTCTTTCAGCGCGTCGCGCTGCTTGCGCTGATAGTCGGCGAGCGCCTTTTGCGCCTCGTCGCGCAGGCGCCGCGCCTCGTCGAGCTCCGCCTTGATCTTGGCGGCGCGCTGGTCGAGTCCGCCGGTGACCGCGCCCTTTGCCTTGTAGATGAGGAAGGCCAGCGCGATGATGAAAGCGACGAGGACCCAGAACTCTGGATCCCGCATGAATTCGGGCATCAGCCGCCTCCCCGCAAGGCCTCGTCGACAGCAGCGGCGGCGCGCGCCGAGTCGAGCTCGCTGCCGGTGAGCTTCACCGCCGCGGCGCGGGTCACATCGATCGCGACATCGCGCAAGCTGCCGAGCGCCTCACGTTTCGCCGCCTCGATCCGGCGCTCCGCGGCGCTCGTCTCGCGCGCCAACTCCTCGGCCACTTTCCTTTGCCGCTCGGCCGCTTGCGCCGCGAGCTGCTCGCTCGTCTCGCGCAAGGTGATCTGCGCCTGCTGCCGTGCCTCGGCCAGGGCTTTATCGTAGGCCGCCATGACCGCTTCGGCCTCGCTCTTCATTTGCGACGCTCTCTCGAGATCGCCGTCGATGCGTTGACGCCGGGCGGCGATGATGTTGCCGACGCGTGGCAGCCCTGCCTTCGCCATCACCAGGTAGAGCAGGATGAAGGTGATCGCGAGCCAGATGAGCTGCGGCGCAAAGGTGGCGATGTCGAGTTGCGGCATCGCGCCCTGATCAGAACACGAAGAGGATGAGGAAGGCGATGGCGAGGCCGAAGAGGCCGGTCGCCTCGGCGAGCGCGAAGCCCAAGAACGCGAAGGGCGTCACCTGCGCCGCGGGGTTGCGCGCGAGCGAGTTGATGAGCGCCGAGAACACGTTGCCGATGCCGATACCGGCGCCGACGAGGGCGATGCAGGCAAGACCGGCACCGATCATTTTTGCAGCAGCAAGATCCATAGCAATTCCCCTGGTAATGGTGTGAGACGATTAGTGAAGGTGGATGGCGTCGCGAAGATAGAGGCAGGTGAGGATCGTGAAGACGTAAGCCTGCAATACCGCCACCAGCAATTCGAGGAAGATCAGCAGCACATCGACGCCCAGCGGCAACAGGCCGAAAATGCCCATGGCGGCAACGAACCCTGCGAAAATCGCGAGCATCGTATGGCCCGCCATCATATTGGCAAAGAGCCGGATCGAGAGGGTGAAGGGGCGGATGAAATAAGAGAGCACCTCGATGGGCACCAAGAGCAGGAGCAGCACTTTCGGCACGCCATGCGGCACGAAGAGGGAGAGAAAGTGGAAGCCGTGGCGCGCGATGCCGATGATGGTGACGCCGATGAACACCACCGCCGCCATCGCGAAGGTGACGATGATATGGCTCGTGAAAGTGAAGCCGTAGGGGATCATCCCCAGGAGGT
>CAYMNX010000430.1:0-3450 GCA_964391905.1 uncultured Rhizobiaceae bacterium | reverse complement strand
CGCCGCGGCGGCGCTCGGCGGCTCGGTGCTCGCCGCGGCCGGGGTCGAGCTCTCATTCGGCCGGTCGTCGGCAGAAGGCGGCATCGGCGCGTTTCCTTACTCGGTGAGCCAAAGATCGGCTGACCCTAACCACGCCCGTCGCGACGGTCAATCCAACGCGGCCGCCAAGGCTCAACGTGTCATGTCGCGGTCGGTCGGACGCCAGGCGAGCGCGCGCTTCTCCAAGCGTTCGACGATCATGTTGATGATGAGCACCAGCGCCGTTGCGACGACGATGCCGGCGAAGACGCCCACCGTGTCGGACAGCTCGCGCGAGTGTTCGATGTAATAGCCGACGCCCTGGGTCGAGACGAGAAACTCGCCGACAATGGTGGCGCCGACGGCGCGTGGCGCCGCGATCTTCAAGCCCGCATAGAAGAAGGGCTGCAAGGATTTCCAGATCACTTCGCGCGAGATCACCGCCTCGCGCGCGCCGACGAGCCGCGCCATGTTGATGAGGCGGCGGTCCACCGCGCGGATACCGGCAAAGGTGGTGATGAAGATGACGTAGAACACCATCAGCACCACGATCACGATCTTGGGCGTATCACCAATGCCGAACCAGAGGATGAGCCAGGGCGCGAGGGCGTATTTGGGAATGCCCTGCGACCAGAGAATATAGGGCTCGACCGCCTCGGTGACCCGCGGCGAGAGGCGCAGCAGGAAAGGAAGGAAGAGGCCGGCGACGAGCGCGATGACGAAGCCGATCGCCGAGACCCTGAGGGTCGCGACGATGTGCCAGAACATCTCGCCGCTGATCGTGAGCTCGTAAAGCCGCTGCAGCACCGCCAAGGGCGGGGCGAAGAAGATCATGCCGAAGGTGTCGGCCGCCCATTGCCAAGCGAGCAACAGGAGCGCGGCAAAGCCGAGCTGTCCCAGAAGGACCCGGGTCTTGCGCGAGACGAGCGGCGCGGAAGGGGCTTGGACGATGGTGTCGAGTGTCGTCATTGGATCTCCGCCCTGATGGCCTCATAGACTTGGGCAAAGCCCTCGAGCGCGAAGATGTCCTTCACGTTCCGCGGCCGGCGGAACGGGATCTTGTGCTCGGCGGCAATCCGTGTCGGCTGCTTCGTCAGCACGAGGGTGCGATCGCCCAAGGCAATCGCTTCGGAAATGTCATGCGTCACGAAGATGATGGTCTTGCGCCCCATCTCCCAGAGGCGCAGCAAATCCTCCTGCAGCTGTGCGCGCGTCTGCGCGTCGACCGCCGCGAAAGGCTCGTCCATCAGGATGACCGGCGGATCATAGACGAGCGTGCGGACGAGCGAGGTGCGCTTGCGCATGCCGCCCGACAACTCATGCGGGTAGTAGCGCTCGTAGCCCGAAAGCCCGACCGCCTTGATCAGCGTCTCGGCATGGGCGCGGGTCTTGTCGTTGAGCCGGCCCTGCACCTCGAGTGGGAACAGCACGTTGTCGAGCGTCGTGCGCCAGGGCAGCAGATTGTCGTCCTGCGTGACGTAGCCGACGCGGCGGTCGAGGCCGGGCTTCAAGGATTTCGAATCGACCGTCGCGATCACATCGCCGGCGAAGAGGATCTGTCCATCGCTCGCCACATCGATCTGCGCGATCATATTGAGAAGCGTGGTCTTGCCCGAGCCCGACGGGCCGATCATGGTCACGAACTCGCCCTCGCCGACGGCGAAGGACAACTCGCGAATCACCCAGGGCGACGGCTCGCGGCCGTGCCGCGTCGGAAAGCGCTTGCCGAGATTTCGAACTTCGAGGAGTGCCGTCATATCAAGCGCCACCGATTTGCTGCATTGCCGAATCCGCGGGCGGACGCCAGCGGAGGAGAATGTTCTCGGTACCGTCGACCAGCCAGCCGACCGCCAAGACGATGAGGGTCGCGCCGATGATCGCCGCGAAGACCTGGGTGATGTCGAAATTCATCGCTCCGATCTGGACGAGATAGCCGAGGCCGCGATTGGAGGAGATGAGCTCGGCGATGACCGCGGCGCCGATGCCGTAAGGCAGCGCGATCCGGAGCCCCGCGAAAATGTTGGGCACGGCGCCGGGGAAAACGATGTGGCGCGCGACCTGGCGCTCGGAGGCGCCGACGAGCTGCGCCATCTGCACGAGCTTGGCATCGAGCGAGCGCACGCCCGAAAGCGTCGCGAAATATTCGATGAAGAAGACGACGCTCGCAACCAGCGCGATCTTCGACTCAACGCCGATCCCGAACCACAGGATGAAGAGCGGCGCCAGCGCCAATTTGGGCGCGCCGTAGCCGCCGACCATGAACGGATCGATCACCGAGACCCAGCCAGGGAGGCGGCGCAGCGTGAAAGGCAGGATGATTGCCGGCACGGCGCCGATCACCGCACCGACCGCTGCCTCCTCGACCGTGTAGCCGGCGTGACGCAGCATCTCGCCGCTTCCGGTCGAGGTGATGAATTTGTTGATCGTCAGCCACGGCGTGCTGACCCAATAGGTCCCGAACCACCAGCTGGCGAGCTGCCATAGCGCGAGCAGGAGAATGCCGACGACGATGCGGTCGGCGATTAACCTCAGGCTATAGCGTTTCATGCCCCCTCCCTTGTTCTGGGCTGTTATGGGCAGATTTATGTCCGGCCCGGCCCCGGATGTCCAGAGCCGGGTACGCCATTGCTGTGATTTTAAGGCATTTCGCCGAGCAAGTTGCTCACCCCGGCGCGCCGCGCCCAATACTCCCAGGCGCGCCAGGATTCGGGTGCCTTGGGGTTGAAAGCGCCGCGCGTCTCGATCTCGCCGGGCGCGAGCGGCTTGAATTTGCCGAATTGCCGCGCGACCGTCAGGATGCGCGCATTGACCGGCAGATAAACCGCAAGCCGAACAACGTCTTGAACCGTGCCGCCGGCGGCGGCGAAGCCGTGGCCCCGCATCAGCGCGACGCGGCCTTGGCCTAGCCGCTTGGCGAGGTCGCGTCCTTGATCGGTGTTGACGACGAGGAGATTGGTGTTGTCGCCGAATTTCTCGGCGATGTCCCAGACCGGGACGCTCGGCCCGATCGAGCTCGCGACATGGATCACCGGCTGCAGCGGCACCTCGCTGATGCCGAAGGGCAAGGTCTCCTCGGCATGGCTGTGCACCACCGCATTGACGTCGGGGCGCGCTTCATAGATGCCGCCATGGATGAAGCGCTCGAGATAGGGCGGGCGGCGATCGTCGCCGACGACCTTGCCGTCGAGCGTGAACTCCATGATGTCGCGCTCCTCGACAAGCTCGGGGCTGCGCGAGCGCGACAGAATGAAGCGCTCGGGATTGGTCGGATGGCGCATGCTGACATGGCCGTAGGCATCGACCACGCCCTGATGCGCGAGGATGCGGTTGGCGATGACGAGATCGCGAAAAGCCTGTTCAAGTTCGCTCATGATGCGTTCCTCCAATGGAAATTGGTTCAGTGGGATTCGTAAGTCTTGAGGAAAAGCTCCT
>CAYMNX010000429.1:0-2175 GCA_964391905.1 uncultured Rhizobiaceae bacterium | reverse complement strand
GTGAGCAAGGCAAAGCCGATGCGCGGTGACGGCACGTAGCGGCCGGTGCGCTGGACGCGGCGGCCGGTGAGGATCGAGCTTGCGATCTGCACCGCGAGCGGCAGGATCAGCATCGCTCCCGTCAGCCCCGCGCCGATGCCGACGACGAATTGGAGAAAGACGGGGATGAGCAAAAAGATGCTGATCGTGATCGCGTTGATGAAAAAATTGAGGAGGCTGGCGACGCGGAAGACGGCGCTTGCGAAGAGCCGCGGCGGCAGGAGCGCTTCGGGCGCACGTTTCTCGCGCCGCGCGAAAGCAAGGAGAAAGGCGACGCCGGCGACCGCGAGCGCCAGAATTATCGGCGAGGTCCATGGGAGCTCATTGCCGCCCCAAGCGGCCACCAATATCAGCGCCGTCACCGCCGGCAGCATCAGCGCGACGCCCAGATAGTCGATCGGCCGCTTCTCGCGCCTGACGATCACGCGCGCGAGCCCGCGATGGCACAAAAAGTAAGCGAGAATGCCGATCGGCAGATTGATCCAGAACGCCCAGCGCCAGGTGAGATACTCGACGCTCAATCCGCCGATCAGCGGACCCGCGATGCTGGCGGCGCCGAAAGTGCTGGTGATATAGGCCTGGTAGCGGCCGCGCTCGCGCGCCGAGATGACGTCGGCGATGGCTGCCTGGGCCATGCTGTAAAGTCCGCCGCCACCGATCCCCTGCAAGGCACGCGCGGCGATGAGCTCGGCCATGTTCTGCGACAGGGCGCAAGCGAGCGAGGCGATAAGGAAGAGGCCGATCGAGATCTCGAGCAGCGCGCGGCGGCCATAGAGATCGCTGAGCTTGCCGAAGATCAAGGTCGCCGCGGTGCTGAGCAGCAGATAGGCGGTGATGACCCAGGAGAGATAGGGCACGCCGTTGAACTCGGCGGCGATCGCCGGCAGCGCCGTCGCCAAGACGGTCTGGTCGAGTGCCGCCATCAGCATGCAGAGCAGCACGCCGCCCAGGATGCGCAGGACCTCGCGAGGACTGAAGGCGACCGGCGGCGCGCCTGCTTCGGGCATGCGATAAGATCCTCCCCAGTTCCTTAAGAGGTCTATCGTCTCGCCGCGCCGCTGTCACCCGCAAAGCAGGGGGCACGCATCCGCGTCATTTGCTGACCCCCTTCACCTTTTCCCAGGATCGACCCCCGGTGTAACCGAGGTAGCCGATCGAAAAAAGCTGCCAGACCGGATCGGGAATGCTGGCGAGCCATTTCTGCAGGCCGGTGGCGATGCCTTGAGCGGCCGCGGGCGCAAACGCCCACAGCACCCCCATCGGGATCGATGCCAGCAGCATGATGTAGATCACGTAGAGAAAGCTGGGACGCGCGCGCGAGGTCCAGCGGTCGGTCGAGCGCGCCTCTTCGACGATCGCCTGCAGGCTCGCATTGGTTTCGGCGACCGCCGCCTGGACCAGGGCGCTCGCGCGGATCGCATCCGCTTTCGCCTTGTCCTGCGGATCGGGGAAAGCGGCCTTGACGATCGTATCGGCAAGGCTTGCGACCGCGTTCACCGCGTCATCGATGCCGAACGCCATCTCAGCCTCGCGCCACGCCGAGCGTGCCAAGGACGAGCGTCAGCGCCGCGATCATCGCGACGAGCGTGCGCGGGTGGCCCCTCAACCAATCGAGCGCGCGGCCCGCAAGAAGCCGGCGCTCGGCGGTGACGGCGCCGCCGACATCGGCGACCGCTTTCTTCGCATCATTCTCGATATTCGACATGGACATGCTCCTCTCTCTCGACGTTACGAATAGGCGCGGGCGAGCCAGCCCGCGAGAAAGCGCTGGTTCGCGGCGTCATGCGCCGCGATGAGGCGGTAATGGCCCGCAAGCGCTTCGCGCAGCGCCGCCAGCAGCGCATCGGGCGCCGCCGTTGCGGCCGCGGCCAGCGTGATCGCGCCGAGCTTTCCGTCCTCCGCCACGGGGCGGCCA
This sequence comes from uncultured Rhizobiaceae bacterium, assembly GCA_964391905.1. Classification (GTDB taxonomy): domain Bacteria; phylum Pseudomonadota; class Alphaproteobacteria; order ATCC43930; family CGMCC-115725; genus CAIKMD01. Next base: position 221 of record CAYMNX010000429.1, on the reverse strand, counting down.
TAGGCGCGCAGCGCACGCTGCAAGCAGCGCACGGCCTCGTCCATTCCGATATTGACGCCGGCATCGAAAAGCTTTTGCGCGAGCGGCGCCGGCAGACGGGCGAGACCGAAGCGATCCCACCAGTCGCGGCGATAAAGGGCGACGGCTTGCGCCGCCGTCAGGGCGGCGATGTCGAGATCGGGATAGCGCGCGGCGCTGATCCCGTATTTCGTGCCTTTCAA
>CAYMNX010000428.1:0-2791 GCA_964391905.1 uncultured Rhizobiaceae bacterium | reverse complement strand
GATCACCGCGCGCGACACCGTCAAATTTGCCGAATATTTCATCGCCAAGCCTCTTCCCTGGCTCCAGAAATCGCCGACGCGGCCGGTCTGCATAGACAAGCTGCGCTATATCGGCCATGCCGATTTGAAGCGCGATATCGACAATTTCAAGCACGCGCTGCGCGGGGCACGGACCGCCGGAATCTTCTTCTCATCCGAGTCGACGGGCTCGATCTAGCATTGGCTCTCGAACAAATATTACCGCAACGACGAAGAATTTCTCTTCGCCATCGCCGAGGCGATGCGTGAGGAATATCGCGCGATCGTCGAGGCGGGCTTCGACCTCCAGATCGATGCGCCGGATCTGCTCGATGCCTGGAACTGCTTCCCGGAGATGAGCCTCTCTCAATACCGCGATTACGCGATGCTGCGCGTCGAAGCTGTCAATCATGCGTTGCGGGATATTCCCAAGGACAAAACGCGGATGCATGTCTGCTGGGGAAGCTTCCATGGGCCGCATCATGACGACGTCCCGCTGAGAGATGTCGTCGATATTCTTTTCCGCATGCAGGTCGGCAGCTATTCGATCGAAGCCTCGAATCCCGGTCATGAGCATGAATGGAGCGTGTTCGAAAGCGTGAAGTTGCCGGCGGGCGCCACCTTGATTCCGGGTGTCGTCGGCCATTGCAGCGATTTCATCGAGCATCCCGACCTCGTCGCCGAGCGCCTTGTCCGCTATGCGAAACTTGTCGGCCGCGAGAACGTCATCGCCGGTACGGATTGCGGCTTGGGGCCGCGGGTCGGGCATGCCTCGATCTGCTGGGCGAAATTTGCAACGATGGCCGAGGGCGCCCGGCGCGCAACCAAAATCCTTTGGGGTCGCGCCTAGAAGTGTAACGCCGATCCATCTGCGAATTCCGACCGAGGCCGCTATAGTCAGTTCAAAGGCCCGATTGCCTTCATCCGCATTAGGACCGGCAAACCGCATTGAAAGCAAGGACGAGCCCATGACCGAAATGCCAGCGACGACGCCCCGCATCGACGTCACGATCGAGCGGCACGTTGCGACCATCACGCTCAACCGCCCCGAAGTTCGCAACGCCGTCGACGATGATATGCGCAACGCGCTGATGGCAGCCTTCGAGCGATTTGCAGCCGACACCAGCATACGCGCGGTGATCGTGACGGGTCGCGGCGCTGCATTTTGCGCCGGCGGCGACATTTCGGGCATGCGGCAGCGTCTCGAGGCCCCCGCCGGCGAGATTGCGTTCAACGGCTGGCGGCGGCAGCAGCGCACGCATCATTTAATGGCGGCGCTGCACGATCTGCCGAAGGTGACCATCGCAGCGGTGAACGGAGCGGCGGCGGGGCTTGGCTGAGATCTCGCGCTCTGCTGCGACTTCATCATCGCCTCGGAGAGCGCGAGCCTCGTCATGAGCTATGTGCTGCGCGGCCTTATTCCCGATGGCGGCGGCATGTATTTCCTGCCCCGCCGCGTCGGGCTCGCGCGCGCCAAGGAGCTGATTTTCTCCGGCCGCCGCGTCCTGCCCGAGGAAGCGCTGCGGATCGGCATGATCGATCGCGTTACCCGCGCCGAGACCTTACTTTCTGAGGCCCAGGCTTGGGCGGAAGAACTCGGGCAAGGATCGAGCACGGCGATCGCGCTCAGCAAGGCGATTCTGAACCAGACTTTCGAGATGACCGCCGACCAGGTCTTTGGTCTCGGCAGCCAGGCACAGGGCATTTGCTACACCACCCGCGAGCATCAGGAAGCGGTCGCATCGTTCTTGAACCGGCGCGCGAGCGCAGCGAAAGACGCGCCTTGATGAGCGCGCCCGCGCGATTGCTCAATCCGCGCTCGATCGCGGTCGTCGGCGCTTCCGGAGATCCCGAGAAGCTCACCGGACGACCGGTCGGCTATTTGCAGAAATTCGGATTTCGCGGCGAGATCTTTCCGGTCAATCCACGCTTACCGTCGATCGGCGGGCTCACTTGCTTTCCGGACGTGCGCTCGCTCCCGGCCGCACCGGATGTCGGGCTCGTGCTCGTCGGGCCGGAGCGCGCCGAAGAAGCGGTGCGCGGGCTTGCGGCGCTCGGCACTGCCGCCGCAATCGTGCTCGCCGGAGGCTATGCGGAAACCGGTGCTCCCGGCATTGAGCGGCAGAGGGCGTTGAAAGCGGCTGCTGGATCGATGCGCCTCCTTGGCCCGAACACCATTGGCCTCATCAATGTGACCGACCGGGTGATGCTTTCGGCGAGCGGCGCGCTCGAGCTTGGCAATCTTCCGGCAGGAAGGATTTCGGTGATCTCGCAAAGCGGCGGCATTCTCGGTGCGCTGCTGTCGCGCGCGGCCGATCGTGGCATCGGCTTTGCAAAGCTCGTCGCGACCGGCAATGAAGCCGATCTCGATACCGCCGACCTGCTCGAGGCGCTGGTCGAGGATAGCAACACTGCCGTGCTCGTCGTCTATATGGAGGGGTTGCGGCGGCCGGCAGCCTTCCGCCGCGCGGCCGAGCGCGCGGCCCTGCTCGGCAAGCCGATCGTCGTCTTCAAGGTTGGGCGCTCGGAGGCAGGTGCACGCTCCGCAATCTCCCATACGGGGGCGCTCGCGGGCGCCGACCGTATCTATGATGCGCTATTCCGACAGCTTGGCATCATCCGCACGGCGACCTTCAACGACCTGATTGACATCCCGGCCGCGCTCGCGACCGGCCGCCGGGCGCGCGGGCGTCGCGTCGCCATTCTCACCTCGACGGGCGGTGCCGGCACGCTGCTGGCCGATAGCTGCGGCATGGCGAAGCTCGACGTTCCG
>CAYMNX010000427.1:0-1638 GCA_964391905.1 uncultured Rhizobiaceae bacterium | reverse complement strand
TTTATTGCGCATCTTTTTAATCCAGCAATGACTCGTCATGGCCGGGCTTGTCCCGGCCATCCACGACTTGCTTCCTTCTTCACGAAGGAAGACGTGGATGCCCGGCACAAGGCCGGGCATGACGGAGGAAATGGCGGAGAGGTGCTAGACGCAAACTGTGAGACATGGACTCACAGCGAGCGCTGAATCGTCTCCACCCGGTAGCATTCGATCACGTCGCCGTGCCGCATGTACTGGTAGTTCTCGAAGGCCATGCCTCATTCCATGCCGGCTCCGACTTCCTTGACGTCGTCATTGAATCGCATGAGCTGCGACAGCTTGCCCTCGTGGACGACGACGTTGTCGCGGATCAGCCGGACGTTGGCGCCGCGCTCCACGGTGCCGTCGGTCACGCGGCAGCCCGCCACGTTGCCGACCTTCGACACCTTGAAGACTTCCAGGATCTGCGCGTTGCCCAGCATGGTCTCGCGCAAGGTCGGTGCGAGCAGGCCGGACATCGCCTGTTTCACATCGTCCACGAGATCGTAGATGATGTTGTAGTAGCGGATCTCGATGCCGGCGCGTTCCGCCGCCTCACGCGCTTCCTTGTTGGCGCGCACGTTGAAGGCGATGATCGGCACGCCCGAGGCTTCCGCCAGCGTCACATCCGACTCGGAGATGCCGCCGACGCCGGAATGCAGCACGCGCGCCGCGACCTCGTCGGTGCCGAGCTTCTCGAGTGCGCCGATGATGGCTTCGACCGAGCCCTGCACGTCGCCCTTGACCACCAGCGGGAATTCCTTGCGGCCCGCGGTTTTCGCCTGCGCCATCATCTGCTCGAGCGAGCCGCGCATGCCGGTGGTGCGCGCCGCCTGCTTCTCGCGCTTCTGGCGCGCGCGATATTCGGTGACCTCGCGGGCGCGGGCCTCGTTCTCGACCACGGCAAGCCGATCGCCGGCGTCCGGCGTGCCGGAGAAGCCGAGCACCTCGACCGGGGTCGAGGGACCCGCGCGCTGCACGGTGTCGCCGGTGTCGGAGACGAGCGCGCGCACGCGGCCCCATTCGGCGCCGGCGACGACGATGTCGCCGGGATGCAGCGTGCCGCGCTGGACCAGCACGGTCGCGACCGGGCCGCGGCCGCGGTCGAGCTTGGCCTCGATGACCGTGCCTTCGGCGGGACGGTCGGGATTGGCCTTGAGCTCGAGGATTTCCGACTGCAGCAGCACCATCTCGAGCAGCTTGTCGATGTTGGTCTTCTGCGTCGCGGAGACTTCCACATCGACGACCTCGCCGCCCATCGATTCGACCTGGATCTCATGCTGCAACAGGTCGGTGCGCACGCGGTTCGGGTTGGCGTCGGGTTTGTCCATCTTGTTGATGGCGACGATGATCGGCACCTTCGCCGCCCTGGCGTGATGGATGGCCTCGATCGTCTGCGGCATGACGCCGTCGTCCGCCGCCACCACCAGGATGACGATGTCGGTGACCTTGGCGCCGCGCGCACGCATCGCCGTGAAGGCGGCGTGGCCGGGCGTGTCGATGAAGGTGATCTTGCCGCCCGACGGCGCGGTCACCTGATACGCGCCGATGTGCTGGGTGATGCCGCCGGCTTCGCCCGCGGCGACGTCGGCCGAGCGGATCGAGTCGAGCAGCGAGGTC
>CAYMNX010000426.1:0-7672 GCA_964391905.1 uncultured Rhizobiaceae bacterium | reverse complement strand
AAGTAGGGCGACGCGGCGCCCGCCGGCCGCCGCCATGAACTGGATCAGCGGCATCGGTTTTTGATTCCGCTACAAAAGTCGATCACAGAGGAGAGCAAAATGAGCAACACCACGGCCGATATCGAGGCATTGCAGGCCGAGATCAAGCAGCTGCGCTCCGATTTGTCGCGGCTCAGCGACACGATCGGCGACGTCATTCGCCATGGGGGCTCCGAGGCCGTCAACCGCGCCCGGGAATCCGGCGAGAGGATCTGGGGCGAGGCCAAGAAGCGCGCCGCCGGCGTGAGCGAAGAGATCGAGGAGAAACCGGTCGCGGCCGCCGCCATCGCTTTCGGGCTCGGCATCGTTCTCGGCATGCTGTTCTCGGGCAAGCGCTGAGCCCCGCGCCATGGAACAATTTCTCACGCGTCTGGCGATCGCCGTCGCGTCGTTCTTGACCGCGACATTCGTGGTCATCATCGCCGCCGGCTTTTTGTGCTTTGCCGCCTATCTCGCTTTGCTCGATCATTTCTCGGCGCCGGCAGCCGCGCTCGTCACCGCCGGCAGCGCGCTCTTCCTCGCGCTGCTCGTCATCCTGGTCGGCCGCGCCATCGCCGCGCTCATCCGCTCCCGCGCGCGGCGCAGCGGCGGATGGGCGGGCGAGTTGGGCGGCGTTCTCGGCGCGGCCTTCGCCGCGCGCGCCGCCGCGCATCCGCATTCGACCTTGATCGCGTCGCTGCTCTCGGGCTTCGCGCTTGGCGCCTCTCCCGATCTGCGCCATGTCTTACGCGATTTGTTCGCGCGCGGCTGAGCGTTGGCGCGGCGGCGGCCTGCGCTCGCCCCGTGCCGTGATCGTTCACGTCGAATGGGGCGGCTTTAGCGAGTTGTAGACGACGCGGATGAAATTCGTGCTCTGCTGTTCGCTAACGCCGAGCTTCGCATCGTAATCGGCGAAAGGTTTCGCGGCGATGGCCTCCTGCTCGGTCTTTCCCGCCTTCACCAGCTTTTCCATGCGGTCGCGCGCCGCGACCAACATTGCGCGGTAGGCGACGAGCGTCGCCTTATCGGCGAGCGGACCATGGCCGGGAACGATCTTGGTCTTGTCGTTGACGAGCTTCAAATAGGCATCGACGCCGGCGATCATGCCTTTGATGTTGCCGCCATTGGCGAAATCGATATTGGGGTAGCGCCCGAGCGTGACGATATCGCCGGTCGCCAGCACATTCGCGTCGCTGAACCAGACGTAGGTGTCGCCGTCAGTATGCGCGTTCGCGACATGACCGAGCCGCGCCATGCGCCCCTTGAGGTCCAAGTTCGTGGCCGTGGTATAGGTCCGGGTCGGCAGCGCCGCATCCGAAACCGGCGGCGTCTTCGCCCCGGTCAGGCCGTTGACCGAGCCCTCGGCCAAACGCTTTCTCACATTGACTTGCGCGACCACGGTCGCGCCTTCCTTGGCAAAGAGCTCGTTGCCGCCGCTATGGTCGCCATGGAAATGCGTGTTGACGACGTAGCGAACCGGCTCATTCGTCAAGGCGGCGATCGCCGCCTTGATCTTGTCGTGAAGCGGCGCGAATTCGCTGTCGACCATGATGACGCCGTCATCGGCTATCGCGACGGTGATGTTCCCGCCATTCCCTTCGAGCATATAGGTGCGATGACCCAGATCGGTCGTCTTGATCTCGACTTTCGAGAAATCCGTCTGTTGCGCGAACGCGCCGCCCGCCCAAGCGAGCATTGTCGCCGCTGTAGCGGCCATTGCAATACGGTTCATGACGAGCCCTCCCCTCGTCGCCATGCTAGCAGAGCCGCAGCAGGGGTCGCGAACACAAGCCCGCGATCACGTCGGGACCTACGATTTCATGCGCGATCATCAACCGCCGGCGCACCGTCGATTGGCTCGACAGCGACCGGCGGTGTTCCGCGCCGCTATTTTCCTTGCGTATTTCCTGGCGGATGCATGTGCTGCACGAGCTGGTCGCGCAGCTTCGGATCCTGCTGCGCGGCCGTGAGTATCTGATTGTACTCCTGCACCGACAAGCCTTGATCGGTAACTGCCTTCTCGAGCGCCGAATTCGCCTCGGTCGCAATACGGTCCTGCTGGTCGGGCGGCGCGGCGGCAAGCTGCTGCTGATAATTCTGGCGCAACGTCGCCACCCGCTCCATCGCCGAAGCGGCGGCGCCGATCTTTTGATCCGAGAGGTTCGGCGTTGCTGCAGAGGTGCCGGGCTTCGACGGGCTCGGCGCCGGCGTTTGCGCGCTGACGGCCGGGGCGAGGACGAATGTAAAGGCGGCGAAAATCGTTGCTGCGGTGAGCGGCAGGAACAGGCGCGGTTGTGTCGAGCTGGCGGCGCTGTGAGCCATAGGCATTCTCCAGATGAGGATGTCCTCGCCGTCGGGGCGCGGACCGACGCGCTAAACGTTATGGGGCGTCGAGCCCGTGACAAGCCGGCCGCCATGGCGGTCACCGAATTGACATCGCACGACGTGAACCGACATCGCCCCGATGAGGTCACACTGCAAGTCGATCGAGGCAGCTTAGCATTTGAAGGCGTTCGGTATTTCAATCGCACCACGGGTGGCGCTTCCGCGGCAAAGCATCCACTCACCGATGGGCTGCTTATCCGCCGTTCCGAGACAGGGCGGGCGCGAGCTTGCGCTCCGCCAGCAGCGCAAAGAGGCTCGCACCCAGCGGCAGGATCGCGTCGTTGAAATCATAGCCGGGATTGTGCACCTCGCACCCGCCGGCGCCATCGCCGTTTCCGATCTGGAGATAGGCACCGGGGCAGCGGTTGAGCATGAACGAGAAATCCTCAGACGCCATGACGAGCCCGCGATGGCGGTCGACATTCTCCTCGCCGACCAGAAGCGCCGCCGTGTCAGCGATGAAGGTCGTCTCGGCCGCGTTGTTGACGAGCGGCGGGAACACGATGCGAAAATCGAGTGCCGCGTGCGCGCCGAAGCCTTCGGCGACTCCCGACGCGATGCGCTGCATCGTCTTCTCGATCAGCGTCAAAGTCTCGTTGCTGAACGCCCGCACCGTGCCCCGCAGGACGGCCTGTTGCGGGATGACGTTGTAGGCCTCGCCGGCGTGAATTTGCGTGACGCTCAGGACTGCCGTGTCGGTGGGCCTCACAGTGCGCGAGATGATCGATTGCAAGGCGATGGTGATGTGGCTCGCGACCAGCACCGGATCGATACCCGATTCCGGCCTTGCCCCATGCGCTCCCTTGCCCGTGACGGTGAGATCGAAAGAAGCGCCGCCCGCCATCATGGGACCGGGGCGGATGCTGAACTTTCCCACGGCCAAGCCGGGCCGGTTGTGCATGCCGAAGATGGCATCGCAGGGAAAGCGCTCGAAGAGCCCCTCCTTCACCATGGCATCGCCGCCACCCAGCCCCTCTTCGGCAGGCTGAAAGATGAAATGGACGGTGCCGTCGAAATTGCGGCTCTCGGCGAGGTAGCGCGCGGCGCCGAGCAGCATCACCGTGTGCCCATCATGGCCGCAAGCGTGCATGCGGCCCTCATGTTGCGAGCGATAGGCGAAACGGTTCGCCTCAGGGATCGGCAAGGCGTCCAGATCGGCGCGCAGGCCGATCTCGCGCGCGCTCGTGCCTTGCTTCAGCCGCCCGACGACGCCGGTCTTGGCGAGGCCGCGATGCACGTCGCATCCGAAAGATGCGAGCTTTTCGGCGACGAGATCGCTCGTGCGCTTCTCCTCGAAGCCGAGCTCGGGATGGGCGTGGATGTCGTGCCGCCAATCGACAAGGCTGTTGTGATATTGCGCAATGCGCTCGACGATGTTCATGCGCCACCTTCTCTCCGACGGCGCATGATATCGCACCGGGCGGCCGCAAAAGAAGCCGCAGCCTTTAAGGCTTTACCAGAACGGCGCGATCAGTTGCGCGCGGCGCCTTCCGAGGCAAGGACATTGTGGATCTGCGCGACGGCCGCAGCGCCCTCGCCGACCGCCGCGGCAACGCGCTTGGTCGAGCCCGCACGCACATCGCCGACGGCGAAGACATTGGCCAGGCTGGTCTCGAGCGGCATCGCGGGCCGCGCGACCGTGCCATCGGCGAAGGCGCCGCCGGTGGTAATGAAGCCTTTGTTGTCGACGGCAACGCAATCCTTCGCCCAGCCGGCATTGGGGTCGGCGCCGATGAAGAGGAAGAGATGGCGCAGCTGCCGCGTCGTGATCGCGCCGCCACCGCGCTGGCGGAACGAGGCCGCGGCGAGGCCGCCCTCGGCGGGATCGCCGTCGAGCGCCACGATCTCGGTCTCGGCATGGAGCTCGACATTGGGCAGCGCCGCGATGCGGTCGATCAGGTAGCGCGACATCGAGGCGGCGAGGCCGGTGCTGCGCACGACGAGGCACAAGCGCTTTACTCGCGGCGCGAGGTAGACGACCGCCTGCCCCGCGGAATTGCCGCCGCCGATCAGCGCGACCTCCTCGCCCTCGCAGAGCTTCGCCTCGATCGGCGATGCCCAGTAGGAGACGCCGGCTCCTTCGAAGCTCGACAGATTGGGTATGCTCGGCCGGCGATAGCGCGCGCCCGAGGCGATCACGACGGTTCGGGTGCGGACGGGGGCGCCATTGGTAAGCTCGAGCCGCAAGGGCGCGCCGGGCCGCTCCTGGCGCTCGCTGCAATCGAGCCGCGCCACCTCCAAGGGAATGGCGAGCTCGGCGCCGAATTTCTGCGCCTGGTTGAAGGCGCGAGCGGTCAAGGCGAGGCCCGAGATGCCGGTCGGAAAGCCGAGATAATTCTCGATCCGCGCCGAGGCGCCGGCCTGGCCGCCGAAGGCACGCTGGTCGAGGACGAGCACGGAGAGGCCTTCCGAAGCCGCATAGACGGCGGTCGCGAGGCCGGCCGGCCCCGCCCCCACGACCGCGACATCGTAGAGCCTCTCGGGATCGAGCTCGGGGGTGATGCCGAGGCACATCCCGGCCTCGGCTTCGCTCGGCCGCTTCAGCACCGTTCCATCGGGACAGATGAGCAGCGGCAATTCCTGCGGCTCGACCCCGAAGCGCTCGAGCACCGCCCGGCCCTCGCCGTCGCTTGCCGCGTCGAGCACGGTATTGGGATGACCGTTGCGGCGGAGAAATTCCTGCAGCCGCACCAGCGCTTGCGAGCCCGGGCGGCCCACCAGGATCGGCCCGGCGCCGCCCTGCTCGATAAGGCCAACGCGGCGCAAGATGAAAGCGCGCATCATGATCTCGCCGAGCTCGGCCGAGCCGATCAGCAGGGCGCGCAGATGGGGGCCGTCGAAGGGGATCGCAGTGCAGCCCTTGGGCCCGGCCCGTCCGGATGCGAGCGTCGCGCGGCCGCTGAGCTGGGCGAGCTCGCCCGAGAATTGGCCGGCGCACTCGGTGATGATCGGCGCTTCATGATGGAGGCCGTCACGGCGCACCACATCGACCGAGCCCTTCAGCACCAGCCAGACCGATGCCTGGCGTTCGCCGACATCGTAGATGACCTCGCCGGGTGCGAAATCCCGCGCTGAACCGCTTGCAAAGCGCTTCGCCGTCTCGATCTGCGCCGCGTTCAGCACGGGGAACATCTGGTCGCGGCGGGTGTCGAGAACAGTCATCGCGCATCTCCGATAATCAAGATTTTGGCGCATCCTATCATGATCGTGCCTTCATCGCCGGCTCGCCAAAGAGCGCGATCGGGCGTATCGTCATTCGATGCGGCGCCGTTGCTCGAGCGGCAGACGGCGCGAGCCTAACCATGAAATGGGAGCCGTCATGATCGTCCGCAAAGAAGCCGATGGCGAAGTGCTCCTCATCGGCCAAACCGACCACTCACGTCTCGTCGGCCAGCTTGGCGCGCATTGGGGCAATTCGCAATTCGCGACGCCGCATCCCTATGATTCGGTCGCGCGCGCCGCCGCTTTCCATGATTACGGCTGGCTGCGCTACGAGACCGCGCCGATCCGGAATGAAGCGACCGGCGAGACGCCGAGCTTTCGCGATATCCCGACCACCGCCGCCCAGCTCGAAGCCTATGCGTGGTGCAGCGACTGGCTCCTCGCCGCCGATCCTTATGCGGGGCTGCTCGTCAACATGCACCGCACCGGCCTGTGGCGCGGCCGGTACGACGCCATCAAGCATCCGTCCATGTCCATTCGCAACCTAAGCCCGCCGATCGAGGCCTTCATAACCGCGGCGGAAGATCAGCAGGCCCGTGCGCGCCAAAGCCACGATACGCAAGAGCTTTGGACCAACTACCGGCTGCTGCAGGTCTGGGACCTGCTCGGCCTCTATTTCGCCTGCCAGGCACCCTATGAGGACTATATCGATCCGGTGCCGGTCTCCTATGCCGGCGACAGGCTCGACGGCGTCCGCATGAGCCTGACGCCGGTCGGCGACAACAAGGTGCGCTTCGACCCATTCCCGTTCGGGACCCGGCCATGCGCGCTACAGCTCTCCTACCGGCGCCTGCCGCAAGCGCACTATCCCGACGATCTCTCCTTCCGCCGCGCTTATTTTCAGGCACCTCTCAATGTCATGACCTTCGAGCTCGTCTAGGAGCGCGCGGGATGGCGGGCCGTTGCACCCATCTCGATCAGGTTCGGCAGGTGCAACCGCAGACGCCGCAAGGTTGCGAGGAATGCCTTAAGACTCACGGAAAGTGGGTCCATCTTCGGCTCTGTCTCACCTGCGGGCATGTCGGCTGCTGCGACCAATCGCCCGGCAAACACGCAACCCGGCATTTTCATCACACCGGGCATCCGGTCATCAGGAGCTTCGAGCCGGGCGAGGATTGGGGCTGGTGCTATCTCGACGACGTCATGATGGCACCCGCGCCCAAGGCGCCATAACGAATACGGCGTCACGGGTCCAAGGGAGGAAAAATGACGACGCAACTTTCGCCGACCGACAAGCGGCGCAAATTTCGCGCGCTCTTGGAGCGCAAGGGCCTCACGGTCATGCCGGGCGGCTTCAGCCCGCTCTATGCGCGGCTCGCCGAGGAGGCGGGGTTTCAGTCCTTCTTTCTCGCCGGCTCGCAGCTCTCGGCCTTTCTCTACGGCGTGCCCGACAATGGCATCGTCGGCCTACGCGATCTCGTCGATCATGCCCGCCACATGGCGGCACGCGCCAATATCCCGATCATGGTCGATGGCGACACCGGCTATGGCAATGCGGTCAATGTCTATTTTGCCGTCGAGGAGATCGTGCGCAGCGGCGTTGCCGCGCTCTCGCTCGAAGATCAGGAGGCGCCCAAGAAATCGGCAACGCTGGCTGGGCGCCGTGTCATCCCGATGGCGGAGCATGTCGGCAAGCTGCAGGCGGCGGTCGCGGCACGCGACGCGATCGATCCCGCATTCGTCATTTGCGCGCGCTGCGATCTCCTCGGCGCCGAGGGCAGCAATTTCGACGAGACCCTCGAGCGCTGCATCGCTTATGTCGAGCAGGGCGGCGCCGATCTCGTCTGGCTCAACTCGGTCGAGACGCGCGACCAGCTGCGGCGCGCCTGCCAGGAAATCCCGGCGCCCGTGCTCGCCATCTGGGGCGGCGAGGACGTGCCGCCGCGCGAGACCGAATACGAGGAGCTGGGGCTGCGCATCATCCTCTACCCCACCTTCTGCGCGACCTCGGGGCTCCAGGCGGCATGGGAACTTCTCAACGCGGTGCGCGAAGAAGGCGGCGCCGCGCTCCACGCCTGGAATGCGCGCGCCAACGGCGGGAAATGGG
>CAYMNX010000425.1:0-20805 GCA_964391905.1 uncultured Rhizobiaceae bacterium | reverse complement strand
CGATTAGGATTGAACCTCGACTGGGAGAAGCCCGAGGCAACAGAAAAGGCCGCCAAGCGAACAAGCCGTCATTGAACGAGCGGTATCTCGGTTCCGTTGAGATCGGCCCCTTGAATGTCCGCCTGCCCTGCCAGCACACGGATGTACTGCCGGAGCGCCTTCTCTTCGACCATGGTTTGGAGGCGTTCGGCGATCTCGTCCCGCACGATGTCGAATGGCAGCCGCTCTCCCGGTATGCGCTGATCGATGGCCACGATATGAAAGCCATGACGGGTCTTGACCAACTCTCGCAGCAAGCCGGTCGGTCCCAATCGAAATATCGCCTTCTCGAACTCCGGCACCGTATCGCCGCGGCCGATCTGCCCCAAATTGCCCCCGTGCTGGCCCGAAGGGCAGTTCGACATCTCGGCCGCCACGGCCGCGAAGCGCTCCGGCTCGCGCAACAGTGCGTTCAGCGTCTGCTCCGCGCGCGCACGCATTTCGGGGATGCTCACCGAAGGCGTCACCTGGAACAGAATGTGACGGGCATGAACGAGATCGCCGCTCTCGAACTCCCGCGGATGTGCGTCGTAATAGCGCCGGCATTCCTCGTCCGTCGGAGTCGGCGTTACGACCTCGCGCCCGAGCAGCTCCTCGATCGCTTGTTCGATCGTCCCGGCGTCGGTCGATGCCGCATCGAGAATGCCGATCGCGACCGCCCGTTGCCGCAGCAACTCGCGTGCGGCGCTGAGCTCGCTGGTCGTATCCGGGCCCGTTGCCACCTCGACGCCATTGACGGAAACGCTCATGACCGGATCGGCTCCTTTGCGCGCGTTTGCGGCGTGCGCACGATCTGATAGGGCCGGAACAGATAGGCGAGCGCACCCGCACCGCTCCAGATGTGAATCATCCGGGTGAACGGCGAAATCAGGAAGATCGTGAAGCCGAGAAGGATGTGGAGCTTGTAAGGAAGCGGCGCCCCGGCCATCAATGCCGCTACCCCGCCATTGAAGGTCACGACACCCTTTACATAGGTCGTCAGCGTCTCGAACAAGACGCCGTCCATATGGAAGGCGGAGAGGGGAACCGTGAGAAGGCCGAGCGCGAGCTGCAGCCACAGCATGAGGACGACGGCGATATCCCATTTGCGGCTGTTGAGGCGGATGCGAGGATCGCCCAAGCGCCGCGCGATCAAGATGGTGAGGCCGATGATGGCAACAAGCCCGGCAATACCGCCGACCACCATCGCCAGAAGCTGGTGGGCGACCGGGGTAAGGGCCCAATCCACCGCCCAATTCGGCGCGAGGAACCCGGCGAAATGGCCGAGGATCACGATGATCACCCCGTAGTGGAAGAGGTTCGATCCGAGTCGGAGCTGACCCGCGCGCAGCATCTGTGATGAATCGCTCTTCCAGGTGTAGGGCTCGCGATCGAAGCGGATCAGGCTGCCGATCAGCAGAACGGCGAGGCAGACATAGGGATAAACGCCGAAGAGAAGCGTGTTCACATAGGGAGCGGACAACACTGTCGATCCTCCTTCCTAGACGCCTGAGGCTCTTGTGGATGGGCGAGCCGTCATTGGTTCGCCGGCAAAAGCCGGCGCTTCTTCCCAGTCGCGATCGAGAGTCTCGAGCCTCTCCTTGACGGGCGGCACCTTCGCGGCATCGATCGGTCTCTCGCCGGCGATGACGATCAAGGCCTGCAGAACGGCGGCGTAACGGCTGCCGCGCGCGATCAGGGACCGGCCGATCGTCGTGAGGATATGCGCGCAGTCCGCGAGCATGGCCCGCGCCTCGGCGAGGTCGCGGCAGCTCAGATATTCGAGGAGCACGGGCAGGTAATCCGGCAGCTCTCGCCCCGAGAGCTCGAACCCCGCCCGCTCGTAGATCTGTTTGAGCTCGACCATGGCCTCGCCGCGGTCGCGGCTGTCGCCAAGGAGATGCTCGAACAGATGCAGCGAAAACGCCCGCCCGCGATCGAACAGATCGACATAGCGCTCTTCGGCCCCGATCAAATCGCCGCGGCCGAGCTCATCGATGAGGTCGAGGAGACCGCGCTGTTCGCGCGACGCCAAAAGCGTTGCGGCGCGAACGACATCCGCGATCTCGGGCAAAGCCTGCCGCATATCCTGCGAGGGATAGGAAAGCAGCGCACTCAAGGCTCGGAATAGAAGCAAGGTCGCCTCCCTATGTGTCGAGATGGCGGATCGGCGTCAGCTTGCGCCGGCCCATCTTTCCGCCGAATAGCGTCGAGTGCGGCGGCCCGAAGTCACAGCCGTTACCGAAGGTGAAGCCGCAGGAGCCTTTCAGCCCATAGGCGTCTTCGGCCTGCTCGCGATGGCTGGTCGGGATGACGAAGCGGTCTTCGTAATTGGCGATGGAGAGGTAGCGGTGCATCTCCTCGACTTGCGCGACCGTGAGCCCGACCTGCGCCAGGACGCTCCCGCCATCGCCTTCGCCGAGCTGGCGTTGCCGGAAATAGACGCGCATCGCGAGCATCCGCTCGAGGGCGGCAACGATCGGCGCCTCGGCGCCGGCGGTCAGAAGATTGGCGAGATAGCGCACCGGAATGCGCAACGAGCGAACGTCCGGGATCTCGCCGACGCTTTCGATCGCCCCCGCATTGGCATGCGACTGGATCGGCGACAGCGGCGGCACGTACCAGACCATCGGCAGGGTCCGATATTCCGGATGAAGCGGAAAGGCGATCTTCCACTCGACGGCCATCTTATAGGCGGGCGAGCGCTTCGCCGCCTCGACCCAGGCATCCGGCACGCCGTCCGCCCGCGCTTGGGCAGCGATGGCGGGATCGCTCGGATCGAGAAAGAGCTTCAGTTGCGCTTCATAAAGATCCTGCTCGCTTTCGGTAGAGGCGGCGCGTTCGATGCCGTCGGCGTCATAAAGCAGGACGCCCAGATAGCGGATGCGCCCGACGCAGGTTTCCGAGCACACGGTCGGCTGGCCGGCCTCGATGCGCGGATAGCAGAAGATGCATTTCTCCGCCTTGCCCGAGGTCCAATTGTAATAAATCTTCTTGTAGGGGCAGCCCGACACGCACATGCGCCAGCCGCGGCACTTGTCCTGGTCGATGAGGACGATGCCGTCCTCCTCGCGCTTGTAGATCGAGCCCGAGGGACAGGAGGCGACGCAGCTTGGATTGAGACAATGCTCGCAGAGCCGCGGCAGGTACATCATGAAGGTGTTTTCGAACTGACCGTAAATGTCCTTCTGCACGGCCTCGAAATTGTAGTCTTGCGAGCGCTTGTCGAACTCGCCGCCGAGAATTTCTTCCCAATTCGGCCCCCATTCGATCTTGTCCATCGGGCGGCCGGTGACGAGCGACAGCGGCCGCGCGACCGGCGCCGTGGGTAACTCGGGCGCCTGCTGCAGATGCGCGTAATCGTATGTGAATGGTTCGTAGTAATCGTCGATCTGCGGCAGATGCGGGTTGGCGAAGATCTTCGCGAGGATAGCGAGACGGCCGCCCTGCTTGGGCGCAATCTTGCCGTTCTTCTTGCGTTGCCAGCCGCCATGCCAGCGCTTCTGATTCTCCCAATCCTTGGGATAGCCGATGCCGGGCTTGGTCTCGACATTGTTGAACCACGCGTATTCCATGCCTTGACGCGAGGTCCACACATTCTTGCATGTCACCGAGCAGGTATGACAGCCGATACATTTGTCGAGGTTCAGCACCATCGCGATCTGAGCGCGGATCTTCATACGACGGTCTCCCTGGTTGCGCGATCGACGGGATTTGAGTGGTCGAGCCAGTCGATCTTGTTGAGCTTGCGGACGATGACGAATTCGTCGCGGTTGGAGCCCACCGTACCGTAATAATTGAAGCCGTAAGAGAGCTGGGCATAGCCGCCGACCATGTGCGTCGGCTTCAGCACCGTGCGCGTCACCGAATTGTGGATGCCGCCGCGCAGGCCCGTGATCTGCGAGCCCGGCACGTTCACGATTTTCTCCTGCGCATGATACATGAGGCACATGCCCTCATGCACGCGCTGGCTGACGACGGCACGGGCCGCGATGGCGCCGTTCAGGTTGAAAAGCTCGATCCAATCATTGTCGACGATGCCGGCCTTTTTGGCGTCGGTCTCGGACAGCCAGACGATCGGGCCGCCGCGCGACAGCGTCAGCATCAAAAGATTATCGGTATAGGTGGAATGGATGCCCCATTTCTGGTGCGGCGTGATGAAGTTGAGAACGATCTCCGTCTCGCCATTGCCGTGCTTGCCCAACATCTCGGAAACGGTGCGCGTGTCGATCGGCGGCCGGTAGACGGCGAAACTCTCGCCGAAATCGCGGAACCACTGGTGATCCTGGTAGAATTGCTGCCGTCCGGTCAGCGTCCGCCACGGAATGAGCTCGTGCACATTGGTGTAGCCGGCGGTGTAGCTGACATGCTCGCTCTCGATGCCCGACCAGGTCGGCGACGAGATGATCTTGCGCGGCTGCGCCTGGATGTCGCGATAGCGGATCTTCTCGTCCTCGCGCATCAAGGCAAGATGCGTGTGATTGCGGCCGGTGACCTTGCCGAGCGCCTCCCAGGCCTTGACCGCCACCTCGCCGTTGGTCTCGGGCGCGAGATAGAGAATGACCTCCGCCGCATCGATGTCGGTCTCGATGCGCGGCCGCCCCTCGGTCGCGCCGCCATCATTGACGCGGTAGTTGAGCTCGCCCAGGCCCTTCACCTCATCCTCGGTGTTCCAGGCAATGCCCTTGCCGCCATTGCCGAGCTTGTCGGCGAGGGGACCGAGCGCGGTGAAGCGGCGATAAGTATTGGGATAGTCGCGCTCGACGACGGCAATCTGCGGCGCCGTGACGCCGGGGACGAGATCGCATTCTCCTTTCTTCCAATCCTTGACCGCGAAGGGTTGGGCGAGCTCGCCGGCGGTGTCGTGCTGGATCGGGACGAGCACCACGTCGCGCTCGACGCCGAGATGGCCTTCGGCGAGCTCCGAGAAGCGCCGTGCGATAATTTTGTAGGTCTCCCAATCGCTGCGCGCTTCCCAGACGGGGTCCACCGCCGCCGACAGCGGATGGATGAAGGGATGCATATCGGACGTGTTGAGGTCGTTCTTCTCGTACCAGGTTGCCGTCGGCAGCACGATGTCGGAGTAGAGGCAGCTCGTCGACATGCGGAAGTCGAGCGTCACGACGAGATCGAGTTTTCCCTCGGGCGCCGGATCGCGCCAGGCGACTTCCTGCGGCTTCATCCCGCCAATCTCTCCGAGATCCTTGCCCTGAAGCCCATGACGGGTACCGAGGAAATGCTTGAGGAAATATTCGTGGCCCTTTCCCGAGGAGCCGAACAGGTTCGAGCGCCAGATGAACAGGTTGCGCGGAAAATTGGCCGGACTATCCGGGTCCTCACAGGCCATGGTGATCGCGCCGGACTTGAGGCCCGCGACGACATGATCCTTGACCGTCGCCCCGGCGCGCTCGGCCTCGGCCGCGATCCGCAGCGGATTGACGCCGAGCTGCGGTGCCGAGGGCAGCCAGCCCATGCGCTCCGCCTTGACGTTGAGGTCGATGAAGCCGCCGCGATACGGCGCGGGATCGGCAAGCGGCGATAGCAATTCGGCGACCTCGAGCTTCTCATAGCGCCATTGGTCGCTATGCGCATAGAAGAACGAAGTGCCGTTCATGTGCCGCGGCGGCCGCACCCAGTCGAGCGCGAAGGCGAGCATGGTCCAGCCGGTCTGGGGCCGGAGCTTCTCCTGGCCGACATAATGCGCCCAGCCGCCGCCTGAGATGCAGATCGTGCCGCACATCATCAGCATATTGATGATGCTGCGGTAGCCCATGTCCTGGTGATACCAGTGATTCATGCCGGCGCCGATGATCACCATCGCGCGGCCCTTGGTCTTTGCGGCGGTCTCGGCAAAGCCGCGCGCGACCGCGATTGCCTTGTCGGCGGAGACGCCGGTGATCGGCTCCTGCCAGGCGGGGGTGTAGGGCAGATCGTCGGCGAAACTCTTGGCAGCAGCACCGCCAAGCCCGCGCTCGAGACCGTAATTGGCACAGAGAAGGTCGAAGACGGTCGCCACGACGGCTTCACCGTCGGCGAGCGCGATCTTGCGGACCGGAACGTTGCGCGTCACCACGTCGCCGCCTTGGTCGTTCCCAGGGAAGTGCGCGTTCGGCGTGCCGCCGAAGTAGGGGAAAGCGACGGTTGCCACGTCATCGCGCCGATCGACGAGGCTTAGCGCCAGATGCACGTCGGCGCCGGTCTCGCCATCCTTCGCGTCGAGATTCCAGCGCCCGGTCGGCTCGCCCTCCCGCGGCCAGCGGTAACCGATGGCGCCCTGCGGCACGACGAGCGCGCCGTCATGCTCGGCGACGGCGACGGTCTTCCATGCGGCGCGATCCGAGTTCGGCGCGCCGGGCAGATCGCTCTGGCGGAGATAGCGATCCGGCACCCAGCGTTCGCCGTCGCGGCGCAGCCTTACCAGCATCGGCATGTCCGTGTAGCGGCGGCTATAGTTCTGAAAATACGGGACCTGCCGGTCGAGGAAGAATTCGCGCAGGATCACATGGCCCATGGCCATGGCGAGCGCCGCGTCCGTGCCCTGCTTGGGGTGAAGCCAGAGATCGGAAAGCTTGGCCACCTCTGCATAATCGGGCGTGATCGCCACGACCTTGGTGCCGTTGTAGCGCGCCTCGACGAAGAAATGCGCGTCGGGCGTGCGCGTCTGCGGCACGTTGGAACCCCAGGCGATGATGTAGGCGGAATTGTACCAGTCGGCCGATTCCGGCACGTCGGTCTGCTCGCCCCAGGTCTGCGGGCTCGAGGGCGGCAGGTCGCAGTACCAATCATAAAAGGAGAGCAAGGTGCCGCCGATCAGGCTCAGATAGCGGGCGCCGGACGCATAAGAGACCATCGACATCGCCGGAATCGGCGAGAATCCGACGACGCGATCCGGTCCCCAGGTCTTGACGGTATGGACGTTGGCGGCGGCGATCATCTCGGCCGCCTCGTCCCAGGTCACGCGAACGAAGCCGCCGCGCCCGCGCGCGGATTTATAGGATTGCGCCGTCTCGGCATCATTGACGATCGCGGCCCAGGCCTCGACAGGCGCGAGCGGTTTGCGGGCCTCGCGCCAGGCCTTAACCAGACGGCCTCTGATGAGCGGGTATTTGATGCGGCTGGCGCTATAGAGATACCAGCTATAGGAGGCGCCGCGCGAACAGCCGCGCGGCTCGTGATTGGGCATGCCGGGCCGCGTGCGCGGATAGTCGGTCTGCTGCGTCTCCCAGGTCACGACGCCGCTTTTGACGTAGATCTTCCAGGAGCAGGAGCCCGTGCAGTTTACGCCATGAGTCGAGCGGACGATCTTGTCATGCTGCCAGCGCTGCCGGTATCCCTCCTCCCATATGCGGTCTTCGTCGCGCAGCTCGCCATGGCCGTTGGCGAACGACTCGCGCCGCCGCGAAAGGTAGGTCAACCGTTCCAGAAATTGGCTCATATAGCCGCTCCTTGCCTATGGCGATGGCGTGGCCGTGATCCGTGGCGCTGTCTCGCCCTTGACCGGCGCGCGCCGAACTTCGGTCAGATAGTTGAGGATCAGCGAGACCCAGACGATGCCGTAGAGCAGCATGAAGCAGCTCGAATTCACGCCCAGCCGATCGAGGATCGCGCCGAACATGATTGGCAGCAGGAAGCCACCGAGACCGCC
This sequence comes from uncultured Rhizobiaceae bacterium, assembly GCA_964391905.1. Classification (GTDB taxonomy): domain Bacteria; phylum Pseudomonadota; class Alphaproteobacteria; order ATCC43930; family CGMCC-115725; genus CAIKMD01. The sequence goes on along the minus strand of CAYMNX010000425.1, from coordinate 13,142 downwards.
GGCCATGCCGACGATGCCGGAGACCGCCCCCATGCTGTCCGGGAAATCATCGGCGATATATTTGAAGGTCGATGCCATGCCGCAGGCAAACGCAACACCAAGCACCATCAACAAGCCCGTGAAGAACCAAGGTGGCAGCGCGATTCCGAAACTGACTGGTCCATTGATGGTATGCACGATCAGATCGGTTCTGGGATAGGAAAGCAGGAACAAGGCGATCCACGCCGCCCACAGCACCCACCAGGTCACATTATGGGCTCCGAAACGGTCCGACAACCAACCGCCGATGGCGCGAAACGCGCCGCCGGGCAATGAAAAGCAGGCCGCGAGCAATGACGCTTGAGCGATCGAAAAGCCATATTCATTCTTGAAGTATTGCGGCATCCAGACCGACAGCGCCGTGAATCCGCCAAAGACGATCGAGTAATATTGGCAATATTTCCAGACGCGCGGGTCGCGCAGCACGGCAAGCTGTTGCATCATCGAGGAGCCGGCGCCCGCGCCGGTGCCGGGGTCGGGCGCCGAGAACAGCCAAAAAAGTACCGCCGTGACGAGGAGCGCAACCGCATAGACTTTCGGCACCGCCTCCCAGCCATAAAGGCTGACAAGGAACGGCGCGACGAACATGTTCAGCGCCGCGCCGACGGTGCCGGCGCCGAAAAATCCCATGGCGAAGCCGCGGCTCTCCTTGGGAAAGAAACGCGCCACATAGGGCGTGCCGACCGAGAAGGAGGCACCGACCAATCCCAGCGCGAGGCCAAGAAGCAGAAATTGCCAGAGCGCGGTCGCATAGGACGAGATCCATAGGGGAACGGCACAACCGACAAGCAAGAGCAGCATGATGATTCGGCCGCCGAAGCGATCCGTCCAGATGCCGAGCGGCAGGCGAAACAGTGCTCCCGTTAGGACCGGTGTGGCCGTGAGAAGTCCAAGCTGCGTCGAGTCGAGATTGAGCTCGGCGCGAATCGGGATTCCGGTCACGCCGAACATCGTCCATACCGCGAAGCATGCGGTGAAGGCCCAGGTCGTCACAAGCAGAACTGAGAGGTTTCCAGATTTCGGCATCCTCACCTCGCCACCGACTGGCTGCCGTCCCGCGCACCCGCGAAGCCTATATGGACGCTCGCGCGCTTCATCCCTCGCCCCTCTGCCTGCTCGCGGACAAGTACCGTTCGCCCTTCCTCAGCATCACGCCCCGAGAATTCGCGATGCCAAGCTCGAGACTCTCGGCAACGCGGCGGGACAATAGGATAAAGCGCTCCGCCGCCGCCGGCGGACAGACATCGTGCGCTGTCCGCGCGAACAGAGCCAACCATCGATCAAAATGTCGGGCATCGATCGGCAGCGGAAGATGGCGTGCCATAGGCTGGCCATGGTATCGGCCGCTCATCAGCGCAACAGAAGACCAGAAGGCGAACATCTTCTGCAGATGCGGCTCCCACTCCACGATCTTTGCCGCGAAGATCGGACCGAGGATCTCATCGTCGCGAACGCGAGCGTAGAAGCTCCGGACCAACCGCTCGATCATCGCCTCGTCGATGCCGGTTTCCGCCTGGATTTGCGACGTGATTGCCGCCCGGCGCGCTTGAGCGGAAGTCGCATCTTCGCTCATGGCGGCCCTCCGTCGGTTCCGTATTGGGAATGCGTTGCCACCAAGGCGATGTTGTCCCGATGCGATTTGAGCATCGCGGCGAGATCGGCATGAAGCGCGTCGTCGCGAATCCTCGGCAAGAGCCCGTCGAGCTTGCGAACGACCCATCCTTGACCCCGATTGAGAAAATCCAGGCGCGCCGCCAAATCGGGGATCGCCATCGCCTTATCGTAAAACGCGCCGGTCTTCTGCGAGGGTGTGCCTTGCAGCCGCAGGATCGCTCTCGTCAAAACACCGCACCACCGTGCCTCGTCGCGATGGACGCTCATGATCAGGGGCTGCAGCGCGGGGGGCGCCTCTTTGGCCGATCGCAAGGCGACACGTGCACCGGCGCGTTCGGCCTCCAAGAGCTCAACGAGTACTGCCAGCAGCTCGTCGCGCGTTGCGAATCCCATATAGCCGTCGTCCATTTCATGCGCCGAGCATGCCGGCGACGACAACGCCGTCGGTTCGGGATCGTGGGCTGCCTGCGCGGCGCATAGGCGGGTCGCATCCGCCACGATCGCGCGAATGCGAGCCGCGGCAGGCTCGACCGAATTGGTTCGTCCGACGCCGGCGCCCGCATAAAGCGCCATACCCTCAAAATCTCCGGTCATCGAGCGAAGCGGCGAGTCTGTGCTGAAAAGATAGATCGGCCGCCCTTCTTCTTCGCCAATGATCGTTCGCGTCTTGCCGAACGGATCGCCGCGCTCGCCGCGCGTCACGCTGTTTGCCAGCACGCGCACCTTGGCGCCACGCGGCCAATTGATGTGAAAGGCGTCGGTAAGGACCGTGTCCTCGGTGGTGGCCACGGCCAGGCGTTGCTTGTGATACTCATGCGCGAAGGACTCGTCCGTCGCGATCAGGGCGGTGCCGAACACCGCGCCTTGGGCGCCAAGCGCAAGAACGGTGATGAGGTCCGCCCCATCGACGAGTCCGCCGGCCGCCAGCACCGGCAAATCCGTCTGCCCGGCGATTTCTGGAAGCAGCTCGACGAGCGGCCGATCGCCGCGCACATGACCGCCCGCTTCGATGCCTTGCGCGATGATGATGCGCGCGCCGGCTTGTGCCGCCGCCTGAGCCTCGGCAACCGTGCCCACTTGGCAAACCACGATGATCCCGGCGTCGCGTAAGCGCCGGACCAACGTGAACGGGATATCCCAGAACAGGCCGATCACGGGGACGCTCATCTCCAAGCACGCGGTGATCTCTGCCTCGAGCAGCTCGCGGTCCGTCGCCGCCGGGATCAGATTGACGCCAAAGCGCTTGATCCCGCGTCCGTGCAAGGCTTCGATCTCGGATCGAATCCGGGCGACCGGCTCGCGAACCATTCCAAGAAAGCCGAAGCCGCCGGCTTCGCTGACAGCCGCGACCAGTTCCGATCTCGCCACACCACCCATACCGGCCGACACGATCGGATAGGTGCAGCCAAGAAGATCGCAGACAGGTCTATGCAGAGCGTTTTCCATGGCCGCGTTCCATGTGGCTGCGCAGATAGTCCGCCAAGACCAGCGCATGGTTGTGCCCTTCGTCATGCGCCGCATAGAGCAGCGTCACCGGGCCTTGCTTCGCCAGATCTTCCAGTCGCGCAACCGCGTCTTTGTTGGCGGCGAGCTCTGCCCGGTAACGGCGCGCAAACTCGTGATAGCGCTCGGGATCATGGCCGAACCACTGTCGAAGTTCCGGGCTCGGCGCGATTTCCTTCAGCCAACAGAAAAGCGCGGCTTTCTCTTTGCGTAGACCGCGTGGCCACAGCCGGTCGACGAGAACGCGCGTCCCATCGGCGCTGTCCGGCGGGTCATAGACGCGTTTGATCTGGATCGGCGCGTGCTGTTTCTTCATTCCAACCAGCTAAGGAGCGCTGAACGGAATATACGAGTGTCCGCGATAACCGCAATCGCGATTTGGAAAGGGCGTCATCGATCATTCCGTGGTTTATTCGCTGCGTCTCGCAAGCTTCAGAATATCGACCAACCCTGACTGCCCGCGACGGCGCCCAGGATCGTCGCGACGCTCAGGAGCAGCAAGACCCAATGCGCGCGATGCAGCCAAGCGAACGCAACTCTTGGCTGGGCGCTCGCCCAGCGATCGAAATGGCGATGCAGAATGAAGGGCTCGGCAACGAACAGGACGAAAGTAAATAGCAGCCATACGCAGACCATCGCGTGCATCCACCAGAATTCGACCATCCGGAACCGATCCCACAGGTCGAGCCGCCATGTCATGTAGAAGCCGGTCAGGCCAACCAGGATGACCGCGGTTCGCGCCTGCCAGATGAAGCGGTGCTCGATCGCCTGAAACGCGCGCAGGCGATTCTCACCCAAATCGCCCCGGCGCACCGCCGGCAGCGCCACGGTGGTGGCCATCGAGACCCCGCCAATCCAGATGACGACAGCGAGGACATGCAGCGCGCGGGCAATCGCGATGTCCGTCATGGCCGTCCTCGCGGTCGAGACGACGTGTCGGTTCGTTCAAGCTCGGCAAGTCCGGGTTCCATAGGTTCCGTCCAAATGCTTTCGAATGCGGACCACCTTATGCGAGAAGCGGGTCTCGAAGTTTGCTCTGGGTCAAACTTCTAGCCCTCAGCCTCCTGACTGGCTAACGTCGAACGGTGGCCAATGATCTGCACCTATCACCGCAAAGCCTCGCCTCGGCAGATTTGTTTGTGGGGCTATCAATTCCGGCCCTCGAAGCCGTCGCCGCCGCGGCACGGCGCCGGCGCGTGCCGGACGGCACCCGCATCTTCAACCAGGGGGATGAGGGCGTGCGCGCGCACGCCCTCATCGAAGGAGGGGTGAGAATCTCCCAAACCGGCAGCGATGGCGCCCAAGTGGTGGTTCGCTTCATCTGCCCCGGTGAAATGTTCGGTACCGTCGCCCTCTTCACGGATCGGCGCTATCCGGCGGATGCGACCGCCATAGGAGAAACCATCGAGGCGAGCTGGAGCGAGCCTGAATTGCTCGACCTGATGATGCGCTATCCGCAGATCGCGATCAACGCTGTCTGCGCCGTTGGCAAACGTTTGCAAGAAATGCAGAATCGCATGCGTGAGCTGGCCACGCAGCGCGCGGAGCGGCGCATCGCCCATGCCTTGGTAAGGCTCGCCCAGCAATCAGGGCATAGCACCGCTGCCGGAACGACAATTCCCTTTCCCTTGCGTCGCAAGGACGTCGCTGACGTCGCCGGCACGACATTGCACACCGCGAGCCGGATCCTGACCGGTTGGGAGAAAGCGGGCCTGCTTGTCAGCCATCATCGTCGCCTGACCATCCGGAACACCACCGAGCTCTGGCGGATTGCCGAGGAGGCGACAGACTAAGTATCGAGATTGCGCGAAGTTTGTTCGAGCGCAAATCAGGGGTCGCGACTCTCGTTCTATTCTCATCCTGTGGGTGCGCCGGCCCTCGTGGAAGCGAGCGGCGGCCACCCTTGAGAAACAATCTCGCCGAGCGAGATCAAGAATGATGAATGCTTCTGCCCACATCGCCAAGGGCCGCCCTGCCGCACTTTGGTCGCTGGCGTTCCGGCCTTTCTTCCTTGCCGCCAGCCTCTGGTCTGCCGGCGCGCTCGCGCTGTGGATCGGTCTGTTTGTCTCGGGCGGCGCGTTGCCGAGCCGCTTCGATCCGCTGAGCTGGCACATCCACGCCATGCTCTTCGGCTTCGTTTATGCTGCCATTGCGGGCTTCATGCTCACGGCGATCCCGAATTGGACGGGTCGCCCGCCGATTCAAGGCGCGGCGCTTCTCGGGCTGGTCGCGGTCTGGTTGCTCGGCCGCATCGTCTGCATGGTCTCGGTCTTCGCGCCGCTTTGGCTGGGGACAGCAATCGAGCTCCTCTTCCCCTTCCTGCTCTGCGTCGTTGCCGGCCGCGAAATCATCGCGGCGCGCAATTGGCGCAATATGATGATGCCCGTTCCGATCGCCGTCCTTGGGATCGCCGATTTGCTGATGTTTCTCGAGCTGGCGGGGATCGCGCTACCCGCGGGATTCGGCTGGCGGCTCGCCATCGTTGCCATCATCGCGTTGATCACGGCGATCGGCGGCCGGATCATCCCCGCATTCACGCGAAACTGGCTGGTCAAGCGTCGCGAGGCGGCGCTGCCGGCCGCCCATGGGCCGGTCGACCGGATTGCGCTCGCAACTCTCCATACGGGCCTTCTCGGCTGGGCGGTCCTGCCGACGGCGCGGCTTATGGGTGGCCTTCTCGTTCTCGCCGCGCTGCTGAACCTTTGGCGCTTGGTCCGCTGGCGGGGCTGGGCTACCGCTTCGGAGCCGCTCCTCGCGGTGCTGCATGTCGGATACCTTTGGATCGTTTTGGGAGCGATGCTGCTCGGGGTCAGCGTGCTCGCGACTGCGGTCCCGGAAGCGGCGGCAATCCACGCCTTCACGGCCGGCGCGATTGGGACGATGGTTTTGGCGGTCATGACGCGCGTTTCGCGGGGTCACACCGGCCGCTCGCTCGAGGCCGATCGCACGACCACGCTCATCTACGCTGGTATCATCGTCGCCGGCGCGACAAGAGTGGTAGGGGCCTTCCCCGTGGCGTCCTCGATGCTTCTGCTCGAGATCTCCGCGCTGCTTTGGGCGGTGACCTTCTTCCTGTTCGTTTTGGCGTATGGGCCGATGTTGGTTTCGCCGCGTATCGACGAGCGAAGGCGCCTTGCGTGATCAGCCGTCTCGAATTGCGCCAATCCCGACATGGGCAGCGGTGCTGCTTCGGCGCAGCGCAGATGACGCCGACTCGCGCTCTTAAAGCTCCTTGCCGATTTTGCGATCGAGCGAGTAGGGTCCGCCGCCGCGCAACGCGATCGCGAAGGTAAAGAGACCCCACATCAACGGATATTCCCAACCGCCCCCCGGGCTCGAGAAGGAAAACCCGTTGGGGAAATGAGCGACGAACGTAATGACGGCAAACTCGATCGCGATGCTCGCTGCGATCGGGCGTGTGAAGAGCCCAAGGATCAAGCAAACCGCGCCGACCGTCTCGTTGAAGAAAATCAAATATGCGAGCGGCAGCGACGGCTCCATGCCGCGCCGTGCAAGCCCGGCGGCAAACGCCGACACGCCGGGACCCGTCACTTTCACGATTCCGTGGACGAGCAGAATTCCACCGACGGTGACGCGCATGAGCGGATAGGAGAGATCCCGGACCCAGGCATAGAACGGCTCCAAAGCGGGTATCAGGAGCTGGGGCTCACCAGGAGGCACGATCTCCTGGGTCGATGCGTCCATTCCGATTCTCGATGCCCCCGCTGGCATGTGTACCTCCCTACAGCTCCGTTCTCACTATCAAATCTTGAGGGAGAATTGAGGCAGGTTTACGGGGCGAAGGCTTCAAAATTTTGTGACCGCTGCCGTAGCGCCTTCATCGGCGGCGAACGAGTGTCGCTACGCGACTCTCATTCGATAGTCCTGGTCGTCCCAGCGCTGCTCGTCTTCCCAGTAGAGCGTGAAGACGATCTCCGCGTCTCGAGGGAGATCGGCGGAATCGAGATCGGCGGTATGCATGCCGAAGGCTGCCGCTCTCGTTTTCGTATCGGCACTCGATTGCCACTTATCCCGGCTCCAGTGCACGAGCGCGGGCTTTGGTAGCTCGATGCGCAAAATCTTCCCTGCGGGAAGCAGCTTCGTCTTTTGGTTTGGCCGCCAGCAGGCGTACCGCGATTGCACGCGATCCAGCTGGTAGCGCCGGCGCGGCTGCGGCGGCATATCGAAGACACGCCCGTCGCGAAGCGAGCGCAGCAGCTTGATATGTTCAGCATGCGCCCAGACGAGCGGCATGGCAGAGCCTGAAGGCCGCCCGCGAAAGAGCTCTCGATCCGGAATGTCATCGGCATCCCAGACTTGTTCCGGGAGAAGATGGCCGTCGCTGCCGAAGCCCTCGAGCGTTCTGAGCAATCGCTCGGCCTCTGCCGCTCTGCCGGCCGCCAGTTCATAGTGGGCCCGCTCCCCCGTCAACAGCGGCCAGACTCTGCCGACGCCCGTACCGTCGAAAGGGCTGCCATCCTCGTGCTCGCCATAGCCATCGTCATTGTAACGGCGCCAGCATGGGCCCATCGGCAATTCGACCTTCAGCAGCGCATCGATCACCGATAGCGTATTACGAATGCGCGGATCATCCGCTGCGCGCAAGCCGAAGCGCACAAGAGCGAGCGCATCGGGGCTCACCACGGACCAAGCGCGGCGATTATTGTTCCCGGGGGGATGATTTTTGATCGGCACAAAGCCATGCGCTGGCGATGCGGCTTCCGCCGTTTCGGGCGGTGAGATCCGGACGTAGTAGCCATCGACGCCGTTGGCATTGGCGATCGGCGTGCCCGATACATAGGTCCAATGCTCGATCTGATCGTTCCAGATATCGGCGGTCTCGCGCAGATAAGAAGCTTCTGCCTGCTCGCCCAATTGATCGGCAAGATCGGCAGCGGCAAGCAAGGCGGCGATCTCGACAGCCAGCGTGAAGGGGGAATAACCGCCATCCTCCTCCCACCGGTCTTGACCCGTGACGGGGCCGTTGCGAACGACATAGCTCGCGGCGCAATGCACCATGCGCCAGAAGCGGCGGAGCTCATCGCCACGCAAGCCGCCTTCGCGCCACATCAGATCAACGAGCAGGATGGGAAACGCACATTCGTCCATCTGCACGCCGGTCCAATACGGGTCGCCATCGAGCCAGCAATTCTGCGGCCAGCGCCCGTCTGCTTCCTGGGCGGTTTCCAGCCAATGCAGCACGCGTCGCGCATCATCGAAGGCGCCAGCGGCGACGAGAGCGCCGGCCGTCTCGACCAGATCGCGTGGCCAGATGAGATGATAGCCACCCAAATCTTCATCGCCCTTGTTGAAACCCCAGGGAATCGAGAGACTCGCGATAATGCCGCCGGGGAACGAGCTTGCTTCATGCGTGCGAAGCACGGCGGTGCTAACGCGATAGGTATTGGTCGTCGTGGTGGGGCGATCGAGCGGCAAAAGCCCGTCTTGCCAAGAGCGCCATCCGGCACTGTAGCCCGCCAGCGCCGCATCGATGCCGTCGTTCAAGCTGGCGATGACCCGATGTGCCGCCTCTTGCGGCCTGCGCCCAAAACCCAATGCCAACACGAATTCTCCCTCGCAGGCAGCGAGGTCGACCTCACCCGTGAGCGCGACATTGCCGTCTTCGGCGAGATCGTAATGCCAGGCGAGCGCATAGTGCCGCGTAAGATCTTGCCAGCCGTCCGATACGCCGACAAAACCGACGGATCGCGCCCGCCATGGCAACGAGCAAGCGAGCGCCAAAGCATTGCCGCTTCCTTGAGCGAAAAGCATCTCGCGTCCCTTGTGGTCGGCGAGCCAGGCCGTGTTGTGTGCGCCGCGGTTGACGAGATGCGGTGCGAGCAACGCGAAGACCCGGCACTCTCTCGTCGTAGCGCTCTTGATCTTGAAGCGAATGCGCTGGAGCACGACATCCCGCCGCGGGTCCGCAAGCACGAGCTTGTCGATCGAATAGCGCCCGTCGCGCGACTCATTGCGCAACAGGAAGGCCGGCACGCCATCTTCGACAGGCCGGATGACGCTGACGGTGTCGCGCTTCTCTTCCGAGAAATAGCTATGGCCGTCCGTGACGATCAACCCAAAATCGCGCGTGCAGGCATAGTCCACGCGCGGATAATAAATTTCGTCGAGAATGCCGTGGCTTAGGGTGAACCACACCCGGCTCGCGCTTGCAGGTGCGGTCCCGACCGCGCTTTTTGCGCTCGAGGTCCAACGGGCGGGGATTCCCGGGTGGCCCGGCGCGGGGTTTCGCGCGTCGAACGTCATCGCACGCCATGACGGGCGAGCATTAGAATTTCGCCCGACCGCATCCTAGGAAAATCGCCCACAATGCCACTCACGCCGCAGCAAATCGCCGATGCGTTCGATCGTGATGTCGGCTGCCGGGTACGGAGCAATTTCGGCAAGGTCGAGCGCGTAATGGCCTTGGCGAACAAAAACCGTTGTAACGCGATCACCCCAAGCCCTTTTGACTGCCGCCAGAATCCTGAGCTTGTCGTCGATCAGGACGTAATGCTTCGCGGGATACCAACGCTCGACGTCGCTCAGCTCTTGCTCTTTATGGACGTAGACCAGGACATGATTAGAAAATTCGACCCATAGCCCCGACCGCTCGATCTTACGGGGTTGAAATACTGCGTCACCATCCGACAGAATTACCGGTGCGCCCCATTGGCGCATGAATCGTACCGTTTCGAGCGCTTTTGGATAGAGGCGGTCTCCAAACGGGTAATCGATAAGCCAATTCGCGATCCTCAACACGCGAGGGTCATGCAACGCCTCGATACGATAGCGCTCGAGCGCGCCCAGATAGTCAACATAGCCCAGCTCGCTGCGAAGCTGCTCTAGGAGAACCCAGTAGCGGTCGCGTGCGTCACGACCGTAGTTCTTTTCGAGATGGCCACGAAGATCGTTCTGCACCCGATCATTATCGAGCAGCGTGTTGTCAACATCGAAGAGAAAAACCACTTCCGCCTGCTCGACCATAGTCTCTCCCTTGCGTGACCTTGCGCGCGCATCCCTCGGCTGCCCTCGGCCGGGTTGCCGGGTGTGATCTCCAACGATTTGGGGAAGTAATGTGCGCTCGTCAATGCACCGTCACGGGCCGGCGCCGCGAACCCGATCGATCAGCGCCGCACCGTCGCGCGGAGCTTCGTCGCCGCGCCAAGCCACATGACCATCCGGCCGCACGAGCACCAATCTCTTCTCATAGAGCGCGGCGATCGCGGGATCGGCGATATCGACGACCGCGAGGGGAAGCCCGCACGCGCGTGCGGCGTCGGCAAGGCCGTCGGCGCTTGCAGCCTTGTCGAACCGCAGCAGCACGAAGCCTCGCCCGAACAGGTCCAGAATCGAGCGGCCGTCGGCGAGAAGCGCGTGCGGCGCGCGAGCGCCGGGGCGGGCGGTCGGCTGATAGCCATAAGTATCATCGGGAGGAAGCGGCGTTCGGTCCGGCGCGATGATCGGTGATCCTTCATAGATGTAGCCGAGATGCATGCCCCAGCGATACCAAACCCGGCTGCCGGCGAAAGCGCGCTTCAAGCGTTCGCCGAGCTCGCGCCGAATCTGCGCGCCGGCTTCGGTCGGTGCGTCGATTCCGGGGTAGCGCGTCTCCTCGCGCAGCCGCCGCAGCTCTTGCATTGCTTCGTCGATCGCGCGCTGACAGACGGGACGGCGCTCGACTTCATAGCTGTCGAGAAGGGCCGGCGGCGCCCATCCGTCCAACGCTGCGGCGAGCTTCCAACCGAGATCGGCGGCATCGGCGGCGCCCGTATTCATGCCGAAGCCGCCATTCGGCGGATGCGAATGCGCGGCATCGCCCGCGAGCAAGACGCGCCCGCGGCGATAGCGCCGAGCGTTGAGGGCGCGCCGGCTCCAGCCGACGACGGCGGTGATCGTGAAATCGAATTCCTTGCCGAGCAGCCGGCGCACGATCGCGGCCGGATCGATCCCGCTCACATCCTCGGTCTCGGTATAGAGCAGGATGCGCCACAGCTCCTTGCCGTCGACCGCCATGGTCGTCGACCAGGTTCCTTCGGGTCCAACGCAGATATAGCGGCCGGCATTCCCCTTGTCGTGGAGGCTGCCCAGATCAGGCGTACGGAATTCGATATTGAGCGAACGGTCGATGAACCATTCCCCGTCCATCGGAATGCCGAGCCGCTCGCGAACCGTGCTCGAAAAGCCGTCGCAGCCGACAAGGTAATCCGCTTCGACGATTTCGCTTTCGCCCGATTTTTGATCGATCAGCCTCGCGACGATTTTATCGTTGCGCTCTTCGAAGCTGTCGAGACGACAGCCATAGCGCAGCGTGGCAGCGGGGAAGGATGCGGCAAGCTCCTGCAAGATCGGATCAAAGACATATTGCGGGCAATGCCATTGATGCTCGGGGCTAAAGGGGTTGGGCTGGATGGAGCCGAGGGAATACATCTGGAAGCGCGCGAGCTCATAGCCGGTAAGGCTCGTGACGAACACGTTGTCGAATGGAAAGTCCGGCGGAAAGCCCCAATTCTTCACACGCTCGACAGCGCCGAGCCGGCGCAGGAACTCCATCGTCCGGACACTGATCTGCATGATGCGGCTGAATTTGGCGCGCTCTTCGGGCGCATCCTGCTCGACCAGCAGGCATGAAATGCCGCGCCAGCCGAGCTCCGCCGCGAGCAGCAGCCCGACCGGACCGCCGCCGACGATCAGCACCGAAGCAGGCCGGCTCATTGCGCCGCGGCTCTGAGCTTCCGCTCGAAATGCGCGGCAAGCCTCTCGAGCGCGCCTGCCGCATCCCCCGCGTAGGACGAGCCATGCATCACGGCGAGGCGCCGCGGGGCCAAGGAAGCAAGGCGGCGCAAGGCGGGGGCGGTCGTCGGCGTGAGGCTCATCGATTGCGAGTGCTCTTCGCTCTCAATCGCGCGCTGGACGAGGTCTTCCTCCGTCAGTGCCCCGCCGTCGCCGCCATGAGCGAAGAGATCGCTGCAGAAGAGCGTCGCGGTCGTCTCCTCGAACAGAAGCCCGGCATCCCAGCCATGTGGCAGATGCGGCGTGTCGAGATGACGAACACGCTTGCCGCCAAGATCGATGATCTCGCCGTCGCGCAGCGGCCGCAGGCGATCGGTGATATCGCCGATCCAAATGCGGCAACCGACGGCGCCATGGGCCGCCTCCGCCGAAGGTGCCGCCTCGAGCCATGGCTCGAGCGCGCCGCACTCATCCGCCTCGACATGGCTGAAGCTGATCCAGCGCAGCCGCTCGAGCGGCAGAATCCGCGCGACCGCCGCGGCAATCGCCGGAAACATCTTGCGATGCCCGCAATGGAACAGAAGCGGCGCCTCCGCTTTCACCAGAAACTGATTGAAGGTGAAGCCCAAGGGCGGATTGATTGCCGGTACGAAGGTGGAAATCCGGAAAATATCATCCGCGATCTCGTCGATTCTTGTGGTCATCTCGTGCTCTCCAGATCGTTGCGGCGCTGCGCCTTCGTCAGGCGCATTTGCCGGTCCGCAGCTGCTCGCGCAAATCGGCGATCAATTTTGCCAGGCCATCGCCACCGCGGCAGGCGCCAAAGATGTAATAGTCGGGTCGCTTCAAGATGATGTCGCAATCATATTCATCCATCAGCGTGCCGTAATGTCCCTCGCTATCGACGATCGCGTCGGCGGCTGCGCCGGCTCGATCTTTGACCAGGTGCAAGATCCTGCCCCCGATGCTCCGCCACCATGTCCGATCTTCGGATGACAACAGCCGCTCGGGATCGCCGTTTCGCGCGAGGATCAGGAATCCATGCCCCGCGACATCATCGAAGCGGCCTTCACGCGCGCCATCGATCCGCGCCTGCGGAAACGCGTCCCCGGCGCCGCGGGCGCCGCGAGCGATGAGGCCCGCCTCGAAGCCCGGCACGCGAAAGGCAATAAGGCGTTTCTCGCCACCGCCACGGTCCTTTTCCGCCTGCAGCGCCCGAAGCTGCGCGTCCCGTTGCCGGACCTTGTCGGGATCGC
>CAYMNX010000424.1:0-8576 GCA_964391905.1 uncultured Rhizobiaceae bacterium | reverse complement strand
GGGGCCACCAAATCCCGGCCTGGTACGGGCCCGACGGCGCGGTCTTCGTCGAGGAGACCGAGGAAGCAGCGCAGGCGGCGGCGGCCAAGCATTACGGCCATGAGACCGCGCTGAAGCGCGATCCCGACGTGCTCGATACCTGGTTCTCCTCGGCGCTCTGGCCGTTCTCGACCTTGGGCTGGCCGGAAGAGACGCGCGCGCTCGCGCGCTACTACCCGACCGACGTGCTGGTGACGGGCTTCGACATCATCTTCTTCTGGGTCGCGCGGATGATGATGATGGGCTGCAAGTTCATGGGGCGCGAGCCGTTCAAGACGGTCTACATCCACGCGCTGGTGCGCGACGAGCGCGGCCAGAAGATGTCGAAGTCGAAGGGCAACATCATCGATCCGTTGGATTTGATCGAGCGCTATGGCTGCGACGCGCTGCGCTTCACCTTGACCGCGCTCGCGGCGCAAGGCCGCGACATCAAGCTCGCCGAGAGCCGCATCGAGGGCTATCGCAATTTCGGCACCAAGCTCTGGAATGCCGCGCGCTACGCCGAGATGAACGGCTGCAAGCTGGTGCCGGGTTTCGATCCCGCGAGCGCCGAGCTCACCGTCAATCGCTGGATCGCGACCGCGGCAAGCGAGGCCGGCGCGCGGGTTTCGGCGGCGCTCGACGAATACAAGTTCAACGAGGCGGCCGAGACGCTTTATCACTTTACCTGGGGCACCTTCTGCGACTGGTACATCGAATTCACGAAGCCGATCCTCACCGGCACGGATGAGGCGGCGAAGGCCGAGACCCGCGCGATGACGTGCTGGGTCCTGGCGCGCATCGTCCATCTCCTCCATCCGATCATGCCCTTCATGACCGAGGCGCTGTGGCGGCATCTGGCGGGCGAGGGCGCTGGCATGCTCATCCGCGCGAAATGGCCAACGGGGCGCGGGATCGAGGATAGCGCCGCGCTGGCCGAGATGAATTTCGTCGTGAATCTCGTCTCGGCGATCCGCGGCGCGCGCTCGGAGATGAACGTGCCGGCGGCGAGCGAGTTGACCGCGACCGTCACCGAGACGGTCGCGCAGGGGCGGGCGTGGATCGCGCGTCATGGCGAGCAGATCCGTCGTCTCGCGCGGCTCAAGGAAATCGCCTTCGCCGATGCGGCCGAGCCGCGCCGCTTGACGGAGAGCAGGAGCGTGCTGCAGATCGTGGCCGAAGGCACGACCGTGCTGCTCGATCTCGCCGGCGCGGTCGATCTCGGCAAGGAGCGGGCGCGGCTGCAGAAGGAAGCGGCCGGGCTCCAATCGGAGCTCGACAAGATCGCGAAGAAGCTCGGCAACGAGCAGTTCATGGCGAAAGCCAAGCCCGAGGTCATCGAAGAGCAGCGCGAGCGCCGGTCCGAGGCCGAGCTCGCCTTGGCGCGGCTCAATTCCGCCATCGCGCGGATCGGCGCGGCTGGCTAGTGCGACTGAGAGTGTGTCTTTCCTCGCGATCGCCGTTTTGGTTCTGGGATTGGCGGTGCTGGCGGGCGTGGCGCTCGCTGTGACGGCGCTGTGCTGGCCGGCGAAGCGACCGCCCCGCGCGCTCGCGATCCTTCACGGGCTCCTCGCGCTCGCGGGCTTTGGCGTGCTTATCCCTGCGCTCGAAGGGCCGCCGCGCGGCGTTGCGTCGGGGACGCAAGGCTTTGGCCCAGCCGCGGCGATCCTGCTGCTTCTCGCTGCGGCGCTCGGCATCGTCAGCGTCGTGCGGCGTTGGCGCCATGAGCGCCCGCCGGGCTTCTGGATGGGCGCGCATGTGTGCATCGCCATTACCGGCTATGTGATTCTCGCGGCTTATTTCCTCGCCGGCTGAGCCGGCAGGCGCACGCCGCGCGGGTTTAAGGGCGCGGCTCAATTCCGCCATCGCGCGGATCGGGGCTCGAAACATGCTCGATCCCCGCGAAAGCAAGCGTCCAGGAGCGAAACCCTCTGACCTCGCGCTTGCGGGGTGACGGGAAATTGATTCTACATGAGCGGCTAGCGCTCTAGGATGGCAACGCGGCAGATGCGCCGTGTTGCGCAGTGGAGACCAGAATGGATCTCATGTCGCGCGTAAAGAACATTCTCACGACGCCGCGGAGCGAGTGGCTCGTGATCGCCGGGGAGAGCACCGGTCTCGGCGAGCTCTATTCGAGCTATATCGTCATCCTTGCGGCGCTGCCGCCCTTATGCGCGCTGATCGGCTTCTCGCTCTTTCTCGGCCGGTTCGGGGTGGGCTTCGGCTTCTTCGCCGCGGTGATGCAATACGCGCTGTCGCTCGGCGGCGTCTACATCGTCGCGGTGATCGCGCGCTGGCTCGCGCCGCAATTCGGCGGCCGCGACGATCTTGTCCAGGCGCTGAAGCTCATCGCCTATGCGCACACCGCCGGCTGGGTCGGCGGTCTCTTCTACCTCGTGCCCGTTCTCGGCCTCCTTGGCCTGCTGATGTCGCTCTATGGTCTCTATCTGCTCTATCTCGGCGCGTCGCCCGTCATGGGCGTGCCGGGCGAGCGCGTCGTCGGCTATACCGCCGCGCTGATCGTCACCGTCATCGTCGTCTTCGCGCTGATCGATTTCATCACCAGCGCGCTGCTCGGCATCGGCGCGATGGAGATCATTTGACGATGGCGGAGACGGGCCTCATCGCGCGCGTGGTCAACATCCTGACCTCGCCGAACACCGAATGGCGGGTGATCGCGGCGGAGCCGGTGCACGCGAGCGATATCTTCTACAACTACGTTCTGATCATGGCGGCGATCCCGCCGGTCGCTGCTTTGCTCGGCTTTTCCTTCTTCGGCTATGCGAGCGTCGGCGTCGCCCTCGTCGCCGCGATGCTGCGCTACCTCTTCGCTTTGGGCGGGCTTTTCTTCGTCGTCGTGGTCGCGCAATACCTGTCGCCGAAATTCGACGGCCGCGATCATTTCGTCCAAGCGACGAAGCTCGTCGTCTATGCCCATACGGCGAGCTGGGTCGGCGGCATCTTCCTGCTGTTTCCCTTTCTCTGGCTGCTTCATCTCGCCTTCGCGCTCTATGGGCTCTATCTGCTCTATGCCGGCTGCTCGGCGGTCATGGCGGTGCCCCGGGAGCACGCCGCCGGCTACACCATCGCGGTGATCGCGACCGTGCTCGTCACCGATGGCGCACTCAGCATCATTCTGGGCCTCGTGCTCGACATGGGGATGATGGGCGTGGTGACGTGATCGAGGTTGCGCGCCGGCGGCCCGGAGAGTCGTGGCGCGTCGGCCTCACGTCTTATAGGCGATGATCTCCACCTGCACGATTCCGGCGTGAATCGGTGCGATCAAGGTGCGCCGCGTCGGCCGGCGGTTGGGATCGGGAAAGGTCAGCGCCCAATGCTTGATCGCGGCGTCGCGATGCTTGTCGTCGGCGATATAGATGGTGAGCTTGGTCACGTCCTCGATGCCCATGCCGGCGGCCGCGAGCACGCGCTTCATGTTGATGAAAGCGTTGCGCGCCTGGGTATCGGCATCGGGCGGCATGATGCCGGTCTCGAGATCCTTGCCGGTGATCGCGCCCGAGCTCAGCAGCGGCCCGATCTTGCAGGCGAGCGGCGAGGCTTGGGGATGATCATGTCCTTCGAGATTGATGACCTGTTGAACCATGCGTTTCCTCCTTTGCATTGCCCGCTGTTGTGGCCGCGGCCGCACCGTCGCGCAAGCCCTGCCGTCGACGCGGCGATGGCGTTGCCGCGCGTCAGCGCATAGACTGATGCCGCCGCAGGCGCCGTTTCAGGGCCGTGGCATAAGGGAGGGAACGGGAATGATGAGCTATTCGCGCCTTGCGTCCTTTGTCGCCGCGCTGATCCTGCTGCCGCTCGGCCTTGCGCCGCGCGGCGCCCAGGCCGACGAAGCGATCAAGGTCGGCACGGGCCCGGTCACCGCTTCGGGGCCGCTTTATATCGCGCTCGAGCGCGGCTATTTCGCGGCCGAGCACTTGGCGCCCGAGATGGTGAGCATGGATGCGGCGCAATCGGTGGCGCAGGGCGTCGTCTCGGGCGCGCTCGATATCGGCGCCACCGCCGCGACGGCCGCCGCCTACAACCTTGCCGCCAAAGGGGGCTTGAAGATCATCGGCGGGCAGGGGCGGGAGGTGCCGGGCTTCCACGGCGCCGCCATCGTGGCCTCGAACCAGGCCTGGGAGGGCGGCTTGCGCTCGCTCAAGGATCTCACGGGCCGCACCGTCGGCATCGTTCAAGTCGGCGGCCCGATCCATTACGAGCTCGAGCTCGCCAACGAGAAATACCATATCGATCCGAAGAGCCAGCGGCTCGTCGCGCTGCAAGGCCTCTCCAACGTCGCAACGGCGCTTGCCGGCAACAATATCGAAGCGGGCGTCGAGGTCAGCACCTTCACGCTGAAGCTTATCGACACCAACAAGGCGCATCTTCTCGCCTGGGTCGGCGATGAGACGCCATGGCAGAACACGCTGATTTTCGTTGCAACCAAGAGCGCCGACGAGCGCCGGCCGATGATCGAGGCCTTCATGCGCGCCTATAAGAAAGGCGCTCACGATTATTACGACGCGTTCACCGGCCCCGACGGCAAGCGCAAGAACGGCCCGACCGCGCCGGCGATCCTCGCGATCATGTCCAAATATCTGAACCAGCCGGCGGCGCAGCTCGACCAAGCCATTTCCTACGACGATCCCGACGCAAAGCTCGACATCAAGGACGTGCTTCATCAGGTCGAATGGTTCAAAGGCCAAGCGATGCTGCCTGCCAATGCCGATGGCGCCGCCATGATCGACAAGCGCTACGTCCAGCCGCTCGGCGGGTGAGCGCAGACCCGATTACGACGCATGAGGCCTGCCTCGCCCCCATGAAGCGCCGCTCGCTCCTGGCACTTGCCTGCCTTTTGCTCTCGGGCTGCGAGACGGTTTCCGCCGCGCGCAGCGACGGCGCCTATGCGATCACCGCGCGACACTGGCCCCTCGACGTCTGGCCGTCGGAAAGCCTGCTGATGGGCAAAGCGGCCTCGCTCTGCCCAACCGGCTATCAGCGGCTCGGCGCGCGCAGCGGCGACACTGAGAGCTTCGGCGGCGGCCACTTCATCGAATGGCGCATCCGCTGCAGTGACGGCAGACCGGCGGCAAGCGCGCGCTAAGCGCCATCCGCGGACGATGATCGATATGCGTTGCGTCGTGCCGCTCGGCGGCGGGTGAGGTTTGGCGCCTCGCAGGCGTTATCTCATGTAGAATCGTACTTCCCGTCAGCTCCGCACAAGCGAAGAGGCTAAGTGTATATTGTTGAGGGAGCGGCCGTGCGTCCCTCGACTTCGTTCGGCTCTACGTCAAGGTCACGGAGGCATTTTTCTTAATGCCATCCACTCTTTCTCCTCACCCTGAGCGGAGCGCAGCGTAGTCGAGGGGCACAAGATCTGGATGCCCGCTCGTTCGCAAACGAGATGTGTAATTGAGTTCTCGAGATGCTGTTGCCCAGTGGCTCGGCGCAAGCAGAAGGTCTATTCCCAGGAAGCCAGGTGGCGCATGCTGCGCTGCAAGCGCGCATTCGCCTGCGGTGCAGCATCGAGACGTTTGAGGAATGCAGCATAGGTTCCAGGGGGCACCACAAAGCGCATCCGATCGAGAAGCACCTCTTCCGCCGCACGGCGCGCGGCTTCCAAAACGAAATCGGTTCGAGTTTTACTTTGAAGCCTTGCCGCTCGATCAATCAACCTGCGCTCGTCGGGCTTTATGCGAATGCTCAAGGTTTCAGGCTTGGCGGCGCGGTGAGTTGGTGTGGCCATGGGTCTCTGTTCAATAGTTCTTTGTTGCATGTTTATGTTAATGCGTGTTGACAAATTCATTACTACCGGCATTGTACTTGTAACCCTCCGCATCTCACGTATTGTGCGTAATACGATTCTCTATTTGTGTACGCGAGAACATGGGTCACCCAGTAGCGAAAATAGACGCCAAACCACTGCGAGACCTGATCAATAAGTATCAAATCTCTGTCAACCAGATCGCGCTTAAGTTGGGGATGAGTGTCAGCGCCATCCACCAATATAACCGCGAAGGCAAAATGCCAGCCGTAATGGGTCCCGCCTGTCGTTGGCTGATCATGGAGCACACAGGCGAGGTACCGAATGTGGATAAACGCGAATCCGAGAAGGACGAGTTCCTAATCGTGCGTTTGCCGTCAGGTCGGAAGGACGAAATTTGCTCGGTTCTCGAAGCTTTGAAAGTCAAACTGACTAAGATCGAAGACGCAGTTTAAGTCGATTACGCCGCCGCGGCGGCCCGGGCCTGCTCGCGCTCGTACATATAGTCGCGCGTCAGAGGCAGGGTATCGATGCGGCGCGCGAGCTGGAGCTGGAACACCATCAGCCCGCCATGGCGGAACGCCATCTCGCTGCCGGTGAGATAAAGCTCCCACATGCGGCAAAAGCGGTCGCCATAGAGCGCGCACATCTCGTCGCGGTGCGCAAGAAACCGCTCGCGCCAACAGCGCAGCGTCTCGGCGTAATGGAGCCGCAGGATCTCGATGTCGGCGACGACGAGGCCGGCGCGCTCGACCGCGGGGAGGACTTCCGACAGCGCCGGAATATAGCCGCCGGGGAAGATGTATTTGCGCGTCCACGCATCGGTCGCGCCCGGCCCGTCGCAGCGCCCGATCGAATGGATGAGCGCGATGCCGTCCGCGTCAAGGAGATTGGCGATGGTCCGGAAGAAGGTGCCGTAATTGGGCGCGCCGACATGCTCGAACATGCCGACCGAGACGATGCGATCGAAGGGACCGGCGATCTCGCGATAGTCGCGGAGCGCAAATTCGACCTCGCGCGCGAGGCCTTCGTCACGCGCCCGCCGCTCGGCGACGGCGATTTGCTCGGTCGCGAGCGTGATGCCGAGAACCTTGACCCGCGCGGCGCGCGCCATCTCGAGCGCGAGCCCGCCCCAGCCGCAGCCGATATCGAGCACGCACAGGCCCGGCCGCAGCACGAGCTTTTGCAGGATGTGCCGCTTCTTCGCTTGCTGCGCATCGTCGAGCGAGAGACCGGGCGCACGAAAATAGGCGCAGGAATATTGCAGGTCGCGGTCGAGGAAGGCGCGGAACAGCTGCTCCGAGAGATCGTAATGATGCGCCGCGTTGCGCCGCGCGCGCCACCGCGAATTCCATTGCTGCAGACGCCGCGCGCCGCGCCGCGCGAGCGCGGCCAAGCCCCAGAGCCGCAGCGGCCGGCGATGGCGGAGATTGCGGTTGGCGAGCTCGAAGAGATCCGACAGGCTGCCGCGCTCGAGCGCGATCGCGCCGTTCATATAGGCCTCGCCGAAGCCGAGGGCGGGGCGCAGCAGGATCTTGAGCGGGGTGAGGCGGGAGGAGAGTCGCACCGCGACATCGAGATGGGGCGCCTCGGCGGAGACGGCGCCGATCTCGACCGCGCGCCCATTCGCGCGGATCACGGTGAGGCGTCCGTCGCGAATGAATCCCGCCATCAACCGCTCAAGCATGGCCGGCTCTCCCGCGCGTCAATGGCTGACGCTGGCTCGCATTGATATTTGATATAAGCAGCAGAGCGGCGCCGCGGTTCAATGCGCCCCGGGGGCGCCCAATGCGCGGCGCGGGCAACCGCCGAAAGAGGGCCGCGTACCGGCGCCGCGTCGGGCTCGCCGGTCGGTGAGTGCGGAGTTGTACTTAAGAACGCAGAGTTGGCCGATTTTGCTGTAAAGCAGACGCTGATGATCTGCCTCGTCTTGTGAATCCCGGCATTTCCGTGTTCTTTTCCCGCTGCATGTAGTCCTGGCTGCGCGAGACCGACATGCAGGTTCATCCGCTCGATCGGCGTAAATTTATGACACTGCTCGTCCCGGCCGCGGCGGCTTGGCCGCTTTTGGCACGCGCCGCGATGGGGCCCGCAGGTGCGCGAGGCTCGCTCAAATCCGAAGGGAGTACTTTCATGTCGCATCATCTCGATACGCCGCTCGCCGCTCAGAACGGCCAGCTCTTCATCGATGACCTTTATGTCTTTTCCGGCAAAGACAGCACCGTCTTCATCATGGACGTCAACTCCAATGTCACCAAAGTCCATGTGAAGCCCGGCTTCCATCACGAGGCGCGCTATGAGTTCAAGGTGCATTTCGACGGCGCCGAGTTCGAGACCCTGACCTATCGCGTCGCCTTCGACGAAGCAGGCGCGGATGGAAAGCAGGCGATGAAGCTTTACGCGCTCACCGGCAAGGATGCGCGCGAGGATAGCGCGACCGGTAGCCTTGTGCTCGAGGGCCGGACCGGCGAGCCGGCCAGCGCCAACGGCACGCGCCTTTGGGCGGGACGGATCGCCGATAGCTTCTACATCGACCTGTCGCTGCTCGCGAAGATCAATGGCCCCGTCAACAAAGGGACGGCCATCGATCTCTCGGGCTGGCAGCCGGAAAAGGCGCAGAACAGCTTCGCCGATACGACGGTCGAATCGATCGTGCTGGAGGTTTCGCACCAACATCCGCAGCTGAAGCCCGGCGCGCGCATCGGCGTCTGGTGCGCAACGAAGCTCGCAACCGACGCGGGCGGCTGGCGGCAGATCAATCGCGGCGGACACCCGATGATGTGGCCGATCTTCT
>CAYMNX010000423.1:0-2729 GCA_964391905.1 uncultured Rhizobiaceae bacterium | reverse complement strand
GGCCTTACCACACGAGGGCCTTCTTTGCTCGCGATCGCCTACGCCAATCTCAAGGCCTATGAGGCACGGCGCAAGCGCATGTCGTCGTAACGCGCGGCGCTCGTCGCGCTGTCACGGTGCCTCTGCCACGGCTTGGGCGCGGATCTTACTCACATCACCGGCTGAAACGCTGGCCGCGGCATTTCCCCAGCTGTTGCGGATATAGGTGACCACGGCCGCCACTTGCGCATCCGACAGTTTCCAATCGAAGCTTGGCATCGATGGCGCCGTCGGTGCCTGATCGGTTGCAACATTCTGAGTCCCACGCAACACCACGCGAATGAGGCTCGTCGGATCGACCGAGCGAACGGTTGGGCTGTTCTTGAGAGAGGGAAAGATATGCGGCACACCATTCCCCTGCATGGTATGGCACGCCGCGCAATTGTCGACATAGATCGCCTCACCAGCCCGCATCGGCGGCGTATTTGCAGCCACGGGCGTCGGGGCCGTCGCAGCGGGAGCCGGAATGTCCTTCAGATAGGTCGCAATCGCTTTGAGATCATCATCGGTAAGGTGATTCGTCGAGTCGGTAATGACTTCGGCCATCGGGCCGCTGGCGAAGGAGATTAGGTTGTGGCCGGCCTTGAGGTAGCGCACGATCTCGTCGACCGACCAGCTGCCGACACCGACATATGGGTCGCTCGTCAAATTGGGCGCAAACCACCCGACCAACACGCCGCCTTGCAGCGCCCGGCTCGTCCTGTCGGCGCCGAGAAAGTTCTTGGGAGTGTGGCACATGCCGCAATGCCCCGGGCCTTGGACGAGATAAGCGCCGCGATTCCATTCCGGCGATTTGTCGCCGCGCGGCTGGAACTGGCCGGGCGTGAAGAACAGCGCATTCCAGATCGCCATGCTGGCGCGGATATTGAAGGGGAAGGGCAGCTGATTGGCGACCACCTCATGCCGCACCGGTTCGAGCGTATTGAGATAAGCACGAATGGCGAGAATGTCGTCGCGCGACATCTTGGTGTAGTAGGTATAGGGCATCGCCGGATAGAGGTGATAGCCCGGACCCTTACCCTGTTGCAAAGCGGCGATGAAATCTGCGTCGGACCATGCACCGATGCCGGTTTCGCGATCTGGCGTCAGATTGGGCACGAGGATCGTGCCGAAGGGGGTCGCGAGCGGGAGGCCGCCTGCATAGGGCTTCTCGCCGGGCACGGTGTGACAGCCATTGCAATCCGCAAGCCGCGCAAGATAGCGGCCGCGATCGATCTGCTCGCCGGACTGAAGGTCGTTGGCAGCAATGTTGCGAGATGGGTTGTCAGCGGCGACAGCCGATACCGTGCAGGCCACGACCAACGCAAAGAGCGGAATAAGAACGCCTGATCGCATCTTTTTATCTCCTCAGGCCTGAACCAGGGGACCAGGGCTCTTGAGGTACTGGTTGACGATCGCGTCAGCTGCCCAAAAGGCGAGCGCGCAGACCGTATTCGTCGGGTTGTAGCCCGCGTTTTGCGGAAACGCGGAAGCGCCGGTGACGAACAAGTTCGATACATCCCAGCTTTGCAGATAGCGATTGAGCGCGCTCGTGCGCGGATTGGCACCCATGACGATGCCGCCGCACGTATGGGTCGTCTGGTAATCGGCGATGTTGTAAGGGCCGGTCCGCGGCTTCTTGATCATCTGGCGCGGCCCCATTTTCTCGACGATCTCGGCCGTCCGATCGGTGAGAAATTGCGACATCTTCAACTCGTTCTCGTGGAAGTCGAAAGTGATCCGCAGCAGCTTGCGGCCGAGATGGTCGGTGTAAGTCGGATCGAGATCGAGATATGCGTCGCGATAGCTGCAGCACGCACCATGCGTGACGGATTCGTAATTGCTGAGGTAATTGTCGGCGGCGGCTTTTTTCCAAGCGGCACCCCATCGCGGGGTTCCTGGCGGCACGCGCGTCGTGAGGATCGGGCGTGCGCTTGTCTGGACGGCGCCGATATAGCCTCCGCCGACGAAGCCGTGAGGCCCGTGATCGAAATTGTCGCCGTTGAACTCGTCGATGCACATGCCGATCGACCCTGAGGCAATGAATGGATTGAAATTCTTGTTGTCGAAGAAGGCGTCGACGCTCGAGGTGACTTGATAGGAGTAGTTGCGGCCGATCACGCCTTCGCCGCTGCGCGGGTCATAGGGCTTGCCGATGCCCGAATGCAGCAGCATGTGGACATTGAAGAGCTGGAAGGCGCAGAGCAAGACGAGGTCCGCGGGCTGCTCCCAGGCGTCGCCGTTCGTGTCGACATAGGTGACGCTGGTGGCGCGCTTGCCTGCCTTGTCGAGATTGATGCGCGCGACTTCGCAAAGTGTCCGCGCTTCGAAATTCGGCCGCCGCACCAGGATCGGCAGGATCGTCGTCTGCGGACTGGCTTTCGAGTAATTGCCGCAGCCGAACCATTCGCAAAAGCCGCAAAAGGTGCAGGGGCCCAGCGTCACGCCGAGCGGATTCGTGTAGCCTTGCGACAAATTTCCCGATGGCTGCGGAAAGGGGCTGTAGCCCAGCTGCTTTGCGGCTTCGGCAAAGAGCATCGGACCGTAGGGCTGACGCTGCGCCGGCGTTGGATAGGGGCGCGAGCGCGCGCCTTCGAAGGGATTGCCGCCAGGCTGCTTCACCCCTTTGATATTGCCGGCGGTGCCGGACGTGCCGCAGAGATATTCGAATTTGTCGTAATAGGGCTCCATCTCGTCGTAAGTGACGCCCC
>CAYMNX010000422.1:0-3385 GCA_964391905.1 uncultured Rhizobiaceae bacterium | reverse complement strand
CGCGAGCCCGATATGGTTCTGTGTCCAGGTGGAGATCTGGCCCGCATTGGCGATCCAGAGCCACGCCGTGGCGGCGATCGTCACCGTCGTCACGCCGGCGCCGATGGTGCCCGGCAGGCCCATCGCCGCGGCGCGGCGCGCCTCGTTGATGATGATGACGCCCTGCACCAGCGCGCCGAAAGCGAGCAGCAGCGCCACGCTGTAGATGAACGGCGCTTGCGGCAGGCCGAGGATGACGGTGGTGCGTCCTTCCCGGGCGAGAGTCGCGGCGTCGTGGAAAATGCGCCAGGCAAGCACGGCGTAAAAGAGCCACAGCAACGCGCTGCCCAACACTTCGAGCCAGGCTTTGAGGCGTGGGCTGAAATAGCGCGCGACGAGATCGATCTTCAAATTGACGCGCTGGGTCATGCCAGCCGGGATGCAGGCCGCGATCGCGACCGAGAAGGTCATCTGTACGATCTCGTTCATCGCCGCGATCGGCTCGTTCGAGACCCAGCGCAGCAACACGTCGAGCATCGTGACCGCCGCGACGAAGAGCATGCCGCAAACGCAGGCGATGGCGACGACGCGCGAGGTCTCGCCAAGCCAGAATTCGAGCCGGTCGAGAAACGACCGTCCCGATCCCGCCAATGCGTCGGCTTCGATTTGCGTCGCGGTCAAACTCGTCCTCCCTCGCATCCATACCGTTTTCTCTTCGCGGGAGCGGTCATCGATCGGTATTGGAAGCGGCGGCAATTTAAACCAGAAGCGAGATGCCGTCGATCATCTTCGCCATGCGTGGCGGTACGAGCTCATTCCGATGCGTGGTGCGGGCCCGGCAAGGTCGCGCTTCGGCCGGCCATCGTTGGCGGGCGAAACTCGGCGAGCTCTTTGACGAATTGGCCGCGAAACCGTTCGAGGCGCGGCGCGAGCGTCTCCTCGCGTCGCAGCAGCTGGATCGAGACCAGCTGCGGCGGGCTTATCTCGACCGCGGCCAGCAAGCCGCGTGCGATCTCGCGCTCCGCGATGACGTACGGTGCAAGCGCGACTCCGCCGCCCGAGATCACCATGTATTTCAGCGTCTCGAGATCATCGCAATCCGCCACGATCTCCGGCGCGAGCGTGCGCTGCGCGAACATGTCGAGGACGACCCGCCCGTAGCCGATGCGCGGCTCGTTGATGATCAGCGGCAGACGGGCGATTTCCGGGAGCGGCACCGGCTCCCGGCGCTTGGCCATGGGATGGGTTGAGGGCACCAGCAAGGTGATCTCCGACGCCGCGATATGATCCCAGATCAGCTTGTCGGAGCCGGTCTTGACCTCGCCGTCCAGCACCAGCCCGATATCGAGCCGTTGCTGATGGACGAGGCGTTGAATCCGCCGCGTCGTCGCGGTCACGATGTCCGGGCGGATGCGGGCATTGGGGCGGGAAAGAATGCGAACGATTCGCGGCATCAGAATCTGGACGAGGCCGGAATTGATGCCGATCCGGATGGTGGCGCCAGGCTTGCCGCGCAATTCGCGGGCGAGATCCTTGAGGCCCGAGAATCCGTTGACCACATTCTCAGCCGATTCGAGAAAGACTTGTCCGTTGGCGCTCGCTTCGACCCCGCGGCTGTTGCGGTAGAAAAGGCTGAAGCCGAGTTCTTCCTCCAAAAGCCGGATCTGGCCGCTCAGCGTCGGCTGCGAGACGCCCATTTTTGTGGCAGCGCGGCTGAAGCTGCGCTCATGCCAGACGGCATGTGCATAACGCAACTGCCGGTCATTCATGGTCAGCCTGCCTGCTCGGAATGATGCAGCTATAGGTATTTCCTATAGTGCCATTTCCAAATATTCCTAGATTCCTCACCGCGACGCAACATAATCGACATGATCACGGTCGCGCCCCGCCGTTAGACGACCGCGACGAGAGCAGGGAAGGACTGGCGTCATGTCCGACTACGAACTCAACCGCGCCATTCATCACATCTATACCGATCGTGCGCGGACGGCGGCCTTCCGCCGCGGCGATTACGCCGTCCTCGACTCCTTTGCTTTGACGCATGCAGAGCGCGCCGCGCTCGAAGCGCGCGATTTTCCGCGGCTCTGGGCGCTCCATGTGCATCCGGTTCTCCTCTTCCATTTGTCGGCGGTGCTCAACCCGCGCGAATGGTATCTCGAGAACGTCGTGCCGAAGATCAAAAACGTCCCCAATAAATTCTACGATTATTATCATCCGCGCGGCGACAATCCCGGGCGGGCCTGAGCCAGATGGCGATCTTCGAGGGCCAAAGCCATCCCGTCACGCAGCGCCGGCCGCGCTTCGGTCCCCGCCTCTCGCACGTCAACATCAACATCTGGCGCGTTCTTGTCTTCATTCTGCTGCTCGCCGCGTGGTGGTTGGTGGCGATCGTCGCCGGCCAGAATTTCCTGCCGACGCCATGGCAGACGGTGCTTGCCGGTATTCAGGTAATCGGCGACGGCACCGTGCCCCTGGCGACGCTCGACAGTCTCGGCGTCTTCCTCGCCGGTTTCGCGATGGCCGCCGCTTTTGCCATTCCCTTCGGCCTCTTGATGGGCGGCTTTCGCGTCTTCGGCGCCGCGATCGAAGGCTATGTCAACGCGCTCGCGGCAATGCCGCGCGTCTCCTTCATCCCGGTCATCATCGTCTTCCTCGGCCTTGGCTACGAGGCGAAGATCTTCATCGTGTTTCTCGGCGCGGTGATGCCGATCCTGATCAACACTTATGCCGGCGTCCTCAATTGCGATGGCGAGCTCGTCGAGATGGCGCGCTCGGCGGGCGCGCGCGAGGTGCAGATCTTTCGCAAGATCATGCTGCCCGGCGCCCTGCCTTATATCACGGCGGGGCTGCGCGTCGGCGCCTCCTTGGCGCTCATCAATACCGTCGTCGCCGAGCTCTATACGGCCGTCAAGGGCCTGGGCGGGCTCCTCTCGATCTACGGCAACAGTTTCCGCATGGCGCCGTACTTCGTCGTCGTCTGCGTCCTCGCGGCGATCGGCATGCTCGTCATGCAATCCTTGAAGCTCGTCGAGCGCCGCATGGAGCGCTGGCGCTATCGCGGCGAGCGTTCGTGAGTTTGAAGCGGGAGTAGCCTCATGGCGCAAATCGTATCGGTCATTGCCTCGACCCATAATCCGCGCATCTTCTGGAATCGCGACCAGGCCGAGCCCAAGGACATGGAAGGGCTCTACGCCACCTTCGCCGAAGTCCGGCAGATGCTGGCGAAAACAAAACCCGATCTCATCGTCGGCGTCGCCAACGACCATCTCGACAATTTCTTTTTCGACAATCTGCCGACTTTCGCCGTCGGCACCGGTCCCGTCGCCGAAGGACCCTTCTGGTACGAGACCGATGTCATGAACCTGCCGCGCTATCGCGCCGCCGTGCATCAGGATCTGGCGCAATT
>CAYMNX010000421.1:0-15195 GCA_964391905.1 uncultured Rhizobiaceae bacterium | reverse complement strand
GAAGCCAAACGTCATAAAGAGAGGGCGGGCGCGGCTTGACTGCGCAAGCGAGGCTCCAAAAAGGATCGGTAGCATCGGCAGCACACATGGTGCGGCGATCGTGAGAATACCCGCGAGCAGCGCGAGAAGGAGGTCCAACATGAAAGGCTATGTGAACTCCTCGTGATTGGGCCCGAGAAGGCTTGGCTGTTGCGGTGGAAAAGGCTCCTCACTAGCGTTATATTGCATGAAACATATCGTTCATTATTCACATTGTCGAGAACGGGCGGCGCCCATGGCTCGCGGCAAGGGACGCGGCGGCGCGCCCAGGTCAAGGGTCGGGTCGTGGGGAGGAAGGCATGAAATTCCTGTGCGATGCGCCGGGCGGGAAGACCTGGTTTCGCATCGAGACCTATGCGGAAGCCCTGCGCGAATCGGATCTCATGGGCCATGCGATCGAAAAACATTTCGTCAAGGCCAAGGAAAAGGCAGCGCAGAGCTATATCCCCGTCTCCAAGCTTTTCATCGAGCAGGAGATCGGGCTCGAAGCCCATCTCCAGCGCGAGATGCCCTGGTTTCTCACCCTCCGCGACGCCGAAGGCGTGCCGCTTGCCAGCGCCATGGTTCAGCCCCGGGGCCGCGAGGATCGCGCCTTTATGCCGATCATCGTCGGGCCGCAGAACGCCGATCCCTATCCCACGCAAGGCGAAGCTATCCGTGCTCTCGCCAAGCATCTCGGAGTGATGCTCGAGCGGGCGCGCTGCTTTCCCTACGGACGGCGTATCTGCTGAGCCAAGAGCGGCGCCAAAATTCGAGGCATCATGGTCGAGATCGATATATAGTCCCGACATGGCAAAGCTCTCGCTTCGAATCGACTTCTCGCCCAGCGGGGCGCTGGGGCCCGGCAAAATCCGGCTGCTTGAGCTAATCGATGAAACGGGGTCGATTTCGGCAGCCGGTCGGGCCATGGATATGTCCTACCGTCGGGCTTGGCTTCTGGTCGATGAATTGAACCACCTTTTCACCGAGCCAGTAGCAACGACGCTGTTGGGCGGTCGGGCTGGCGGCGGCGCCGTGCTCACGCCGCTGGGCAAGCGCATCGTGCAGCACTATCGCGACATGGAGATCGAGGCGCATCAAGCCCTCGCCAAGCACCTCGGCGCGATCGATGCGGTGCTCGACCATTCCACACAACGTCCGTCGCGGGCTCGGAAAGCTGGCTAGGTCGGACGCTTATCGGAGTACTGGGCGCTGGCCAAAAGCATTGATCGCCCCACCGGCTCGAAGGCCGAAATCGGCATCGAGAACAGCAGCTCCGCGCGGCCAACCGAGATACCAAGATAGCCTTCGCCCTGCTCTGGGCGCGGCCATCCGCCGAGGGTCCGCCTTGCGCATTGCGGACAAGGGGAAATTCCGCCGACCCCAATCTTAAACCCTCCTTCATCTTCGGTACAGCGGGTTCGGGAACCGACGCTTTGACACAGCGCCGGAAAATCTGCAATATCGTTATATCCTGTTAGATATATCGAGTGCCAGATGAAACCAGCGGCGCCGTCAAAATCTTGGGAATCGCCCTTCGCAGCGCGACGCGAATGGCATATCGGCCACGGGCATGACGGAGATGCCGCGGCCGCGGCACTCATTCGTGGCGAGGCTCAACGCCCGATCCTCCTCGATCGGCGCAGGACGAGACCGTCCGAGATCATGACGCGGCGCAAGGTTTGGGATCTTGACGGCTCCCTGCACTGCTCGGTCATTGGCACTTGTCTCACCGGTGGCGAATTGCGCATGCTCGTTGGCAAATTCCACCCCCCGCTTGCCGAAAAGCCGACCGACCACACGCTCCATACGGTCGCCGTCGCATCCGTGAGCAAGCGCGGCCTCTTGGCGAAACAGATTCAGAAGGCGCTCGACCGGCGACATGCGGCGGCTATCCGGCGTTTCAACGAGGCGAAGAATGTCGAGGATTTGCGGCGCTGTTGGAGCGAGGCGCGGCAGGCCGGGGAGATTCCTGGCGCCTATTGGGCAGTGCTGACTCACCCGCGCGCCGATGATGATCTCATCTGCGATGTCTTCGGCGATGTTCACATGTTGTCGCACCTGGTCGGCGCCGCCAATCGGGCAGATATCCGCCGGCTGCATCAGCTCGAAGAAGAAAAAGCGGCGCTCGAAGAAAAGCTCGCCCGTCAGCAGGCGCAGCTGCGCGACGGGATCGTGTCGCGCGATACGAAAATTCTCGAACTCAACAAGGCTTTATCGGCGCTCATCGAACGACAGAGCCAAGCGCAACCATCGAAGAATGCCGATTCGGCATCCGAGGTTGCAACGCTCCACGACTTGGTCGGCGATCTGCGCAAGCTCCTCGATCGCGAAACGTTGCGGCGCGAAAAGGCTGAAAAACGCGTCGACGAGTTGACGGCCGCCCAGGCCAAAAGCGAGCAAGCCCGCCGGGAGGCGGCGGAAGAGATCGCGGCTTTGAAGAGTGAGCTCGACACCGTCGAGACGCGGCTCGCCGTGAGCCGTGGCGCAGAGCTGATGGACGACAATCTCGATCTCCGCGGCATGACGATTCTCTATGTCGGCGGCAGACCGCAACAAGTCGCGCGGCTTCGCGCACTGATCGAGCAAGCGTCCGGGCAGCTGATCTCGCACGATGGCGGAATCGAAGAGCGTCCCGATCTGTTGCCGGGTCTTGTCAGCCGCGCCGATGCCGCATTCTTTCCCGTCGATTGCATCAGCCACCGCGCGGCACTGTCGCTGAAGCGGCTCTGCCAGCAGGCCGGGAAGCCCTATGTGCCGCTCCGCAGCGCCAGCCTTGCCTCCATGCTTCGGGCGCTGCGCGAATTGCCGATCGGCGCTGCGCCCCGCTCCGCCGCGGAATAGGCTTAAGAAACTTCGGCGCGAACCGCCCAAGCCGTCGCGGTCAGCGACCGCGGACCGTCGGGGCCGCCCGCGAGGTAAGCGCGCCTGACGGCTTCTTCGATCTTCGCGCGAGGCTCGGGTGCAAGCCTCGCAGCGTAGGTACCGACGGGTCCCTGGCCGCCCAGCAGCGGCCGCCAGTAATCGGCAAAATCGGCGTAGTCCATGCGTATGGTCAGCGACGCACGCTCGAGCTTGACGAAGCCGTTCATCGTAAAGAGCCGCAACAGCCCATCCGGCAGGGCAAGTGGGGTCGAAAAGAGCCGATCGCGGATCGCCGCAGCGGCCGGGTCGAGCAAGGCCGCGATATGCCAGAAGAGGTGCTGATAGACCAGCCCGCCGCGAAAATCCCAGACGGCCGCCGTCACGACACCGCCCGGCCGAGTCACGCGCCGCAACTCGCGAATGGCGAGATCCGGATCGCTAACGAAATTCAGCACGAGTTGCGCCGCAGTGCCCGTGAAGGAACCATCGTCATAGGGGAGCTGGCAGAGATCGCCAATCTCGTAGCGTGGGCGGCCGTCCGCCGCCTTTGTCCTGGCGAAGTCGATATAGGACGGCGCGAGGTCGATCCCGGTGACGCAACGGCCGGGCCAGCGTGCAGCCATTGCCGCGGCGAGGCTTCCCGTTCCGCAGCCCGCATCGAGCAAGTCCCCAGTTGCTGGAAACCGAGCGAAATCGATCAGCGCTTCCGCCAAGCGGCGGGTCCAGCGTCCGAGAAAGATTTCATAGGCGGGACCGTCATCCGCCGTATAGGAGCTTCGCCCGACCGCCGCCATCGAACCCCGCCGCCACTCGACCGCGCAATCTATCGTTCCTCGTCGAATATAAATGACGCGTGGATGGCGGTACACAGCGCTTCCCTCACCTCTTCGGGATTGAGGCCATCGGCTGCGACATGAATGCCGTTCTTTCCGAGCGTAATCACGATGGCGCCCTTGTTGCCCGTATTGGCCGCGATTGCCCGCGCCGTCTTGCGCAAAGGCAGCGCATGAACGGCTCGATCGCTCTTGGCCGAGTCCTGCATTTTCACGCCGGTAACTCGCGACAGAGTCCCTGCGAGAGACTCCTCGCTGCGCTTGCCGAAAATCTCTTCCATCAGAGCGCCATGACGACGGATTTGACCTCGGTGTAAAGCTCCAACACCTCACGGCCCTTTTCACGGCCCCAGCCCGATTGCTTATAGCCGCCGAAGGGCATCGCCGGATCGAGCGAACCATGAGTGTTGACCCCGATCGTGCCAGCGCGGATGCGACGCACCATCTTGTGCGCTGTGCCGAGATCGCGGGTCCAGACGCTTCCGGCGAGCCCATAGACCGTATCGTTCGCATCTTTGGCAATACGATCGAGATCCTCATCCTCGAAGCTCATGGCGCAAAGAACCGGCCCGAAAATCTCTTCGCGCACAACCGACATGTCGGGGTGGATATTCGTCAAGACAGTCGGCGCGACGAAGTAGCCTTCATTGCCGACCCGCTTACCGCCGGTCACGACCGTCGCGCCGTCAGCCTCGCCTTGATGGAGATAGCCGGTCACGCGGTCGAGTTGCTCTTGCGAAACGAGCGGTCCCATCTGCGCGCCGTCACTGAGGCCATGGCCAATGCGGATCTTGCTGGCCTCTTGGGCGATCCCCTCGACCATCCGCTCGAAGATGCGCCTATGAGCGAAGAGCCGCGAGCCCGCGGCGCAAACCTGGCCCGAATTATTGAAGATCGCGCGTGCCGCTCCGGGCACGGCAACCGAGAGATCGGCGTCGGGGAAAACGATGACGGGCGACTTGCCGCCCAATTCGAGCGACACCTTCTTAAGATTGCCGGCCGCGGCCTGGAGGATGAGACGCCCGACTTCGCCCGAGCCGGTGAAAGCAACCTTGTCGATGCCGGGATGCGAGGCGATCGCCGCGCCGGCCGTCGGGCCGAAGCCCGGAACGATGTTTACGACGCCGTCCGGAATGCCGGCTGCCTGGATGAGTTCGCCGAGCCGCAAGGCGGTCAGCGGCGTTTGCTCGGCCGGTTTCAGCACCACCGTGCAGCCGGCCGCGAGCGCCGGTGCGAGTTTCCACGTCGCCATCAATAAGGGCCCATTCCAGGGGATGATCTGGCCGACGACGCCGATGGGCTCGCGCAGGGTGAAAGTATGGAAGTTGCCAGGCGCAGAGACGCTGATGGTCTCGCCCGTGATTTTGGTTGCCCAGCCGGCGGTGTAGCGCAAGACCTCACAGCCCGACGCCACATCGCCGTTTCGGGCGACGGCGAGTGGCTTACCATTGTTGAGCGATTCGAGCTCGGCGAACTCGTCGGCATTCTGCTCGAGAAGATCGGCGAGCCGCCAGATCAGCTTGCCGCGCTCGCTCGGCGACATCCGGCTCCACGGGCCGCTTTCGAAGGCTTGGCGGGCCGCCGTCACTGCTGCATCGATGTCAGCGGCATCGCCCTCGGCGACCCGCGCGATGACGCGCCCGGTTCCGGGGTCAAAGGTCTCGAAGGTCTTGCCGGATTTCGCGTCGACCCATTTGCCGCCGATGAACAACTGATGCTTGCGGCCCAGAAACGCCGCCGCCGCGCGCCCAATCCGCGGATGAACGAAAAGCGTGTCCATGCCTCACCTCCGCTTGCTTCTCAAGCAATTCGCCCTTGTTTCGTTATATTCAATTGAATATAGCGTAAGAGCTAAGAGACGGCAAACCCATCATGCGACAAAGGACTCCCAATCCATGGATATGACCGGCGAATACCGTATTGCAGCGCCGCGAAGCAAAGTCTGGCATGCGCTCAACGATCCTGACATTCTGAAACAATGCATCACGGGTTGCGAGGTCCTCGATAAGATCTCGCCGACCGAGATGAATGGCAAAGTGACGGCCAAGATCGGACCAGTAACCGCGCGCTTTGGCGGCAAAGTGACGCTTTCCGATCTTGATCCGCCGAACGGGTACAGGATTTCCGGTGAAGGCAGCGGCGGGCCGGCCGGGTTTGCCAAGGGTGGCGCGGTCGTGACGCTCGGCGACGATGGGGACGGTACGATCCTCACCTACAAGGTCGACGCCAATGTCGGCGGCAAGCTCGCGCAGATCGGCTCGCGCCTCATCGACAGCACCGCGCGCAAGATGGCCGACGAATTCTTCGCCAAGTTCGCGGCGATTGTCGGGAGTCCGTCCACCAACGAACCCACGATTCCAGCCAAGCCAGCCGCGGCAATGACGACGCCAGCACCAGCAGCGGTCCCGCCTACTTCTGAGCCTGCTTTGGTAGCCAGGCCGTCCCATTCCGGGCGCATCTGGATCTGGGGCGGTGCAGCGGCAGTCGCGGTGATCCTCGCGGCCTATTTCCTCACGCGTTGAGTGGAAATTATCGTTCTTCGCGCGCCTTCTGAATTGCAGCCCAGATTTTCGCGGGCGTGCATGGCATCTGCACATAGGGCACGCCGATCTGGGCGAGCGCGTCGTTGATCGCGTTCATCACGGCCGGCAACGCACCGACGGTGCCGGCCTCGCCCGCACCCTTGACGCCGAGGGGATTGGTCTTGGTCGGAACCTCGTTGGTTTCCACGCCGAAGGATGGCAGATCGCTCGCACGCGGCATGCCATAATCCATGAAAGAGCCCGTCAGCAGCTGGCCCGATGCCGGATCGTAATTGATATCCTCCATCAAGCATTGCCCGACCGCCTGAACGATCCCGCCATGGACCTGGCCTTCGAGCAGGAGCGGATTGATCGCGCGCCCCACTTCGTCGACGGCGTTGTAGCGAACGATCTCGACCGCCCCTGTCTCCTCGTCGATCTCCACTTCACAGACATGGCAGCCATTGGGAAAGGTCGGCACGCCGCCGTCATAGGTTCCGGTCTCGAAAAGTCCTGCCTCCATGCCGCGCGGCAGACGGCCCGGCATGAAGGAGGCCTTGGCCACGTCGATGATGCCGACGGATTTATCAGTGCCGGCGATGGCGAATTTTCCTCCCTCGAAGACCAGATCGGACTCGGCGGCTTCGAGCAAATGCGCGGCGATCTTCTTGCCGCGCATGATGACCTTCTCCGCAGCGAGAACAAGCGCGCTGCCGCCGCAAGCGGCCGAGCGCGATCCGAACGTGCCGGTACCGGCGACGACCTGATCGGTATCGCCATATTTGAATTTGATCAGATCGGACTCAATGCCGAGCTTGTCGAAGAGAATCTGCTTGAAGGTTGTGGCGTGCCCCTGGCCATGGTCATGCGTGCCCATCAGCAGCGTTAGCGTACCCGTCGGATCGAAGCGGATCTCCGCATGCTCCAAAAGGCCCGCAGCCGTTGCCTCGATCGTATTGGAGACGCCGATTCCGCGCAGTTTGCCGCGACGTCGGGATTCCTCGCGTCGCGCGGGAAAGCCGGCATAGTCGGACATATGTAGGCATTGCTCGAGATTCCTCGGGAAATCGCCGCTGTCGATCGTATAAACGAGGCCTGTCCTGTACGGCATCGCCTCGGGCGGCACCGTGTTCCGCCGCCGCAACTCGGCCCTATCAATACCGAGCTGGCGCGCGGCAAGATCGATCATCGTCTCGATCATATACGCGTTCTCGGGCCGGCCGGCGCCGCGGTAGTGACCCGTAAGCTGCGTATGGGTCATGATGCCAGACACCTCGACATGAAAAGCCCCCGTCGCGTAGGTCGCGGCAAGACAGCCGATATTGGCAAGCGGCGGCCCGGCCGCGCGGTCGGAGGTGTGATAGGCGCCGATATTGGCGTAGGTCTGGATGCGGAGCGCGAGAAATTTTCCGTCGCGATCCAGGGCGAATTCCGCGTCGACAACATTGTCACGTGAATGCTCGTCGGAGAGGAGTCCCTCCGATCGCTCGCAGATCCACTTGACCGGCCGGCCGAGGAGCTTTGCCGCCGCTGGCACCACGATATATTCGGGAAAGATGTTTCCCTTCATACCGAACCCGCCGCCCACATTATCGGCGACGACGCGGATTTGAGTTTCCGGCACTTTCAAGATGCTCGCGAGCGCGGCACGCGTCCGATGTGGCGACTGGAGCGTGCAGCGAATGATATAGCGGTCGTCATGGAGGTCGAATTCCGCGAGGCAGCCGCGTGGCTCCATCGTGTTGGCGGTAATGCGATTGATGATCATCCGGTGGCGGATGACATGGTCGGCCTTTGCGATCGCGGCATCGACCGCCGCTTTGCTGCCCCATTCCTGATAGAAGGCGACATTGTCGGAGCATTTCTCCCAGACGGCCAAGGCGCCGGGCAGAATCGCCTGCTCGGTCGATACGATCGCCGGCAGCGATTCGTAATCGACTTCGATCAGTTCCACCGCGTCCTTTGCCTGTTCGACAGTTTCAGCGACTACGAAGGCGACGGCCTCCCCGACGAAGCGCACGACCCCGCGCGCGAGATGGGGCTGTGGCGCGATGAAGCCAGATGATCCGTCCTTGCGCTTCCGTGGCATCCGCGGAATTTGAAGGCCGAGCGCCGTGATGGCGGGATGCTCGCCGGTCAAAACCAGGAGGACTCCGGCGGCGGCTTCAGCCTTGGTGATGTCGACGGCGCGAATTCGCGCATGGGCATAGGGCGACCGCAAAAAATAGCCCCGCGCCATCCCAACCAATTTCACATCATCGACGTAGCGCCCAAGACCACGAAGTAGATAGGGATCTTCTTCCCGAGGAACCGGCTGCCCAATGCCAAACTGACCCATGTTCCGTTCTTATTGGCGGAAACCTGGAACAGTTCCAGTCGAGGGCGGAAGGCCGAATATTTCTAGTTCTTGCATATTGACCTTGGATTATCGTTATAGTTACAAGGATATAGCGATCCCACTTTCGATGCAACCCGATGATGATACGATGCATCGGTATCCTGCTTTCAAAAGGAAAACATGGCTATTCGTCCATGCTCAAAACGCCGCCGCATGACAGCGCTGGCTATTCTGGCTGCGATGCTCTACTTGCGCGCATTGCCAGCGTCCGCCGAGGACGTCGTGGGTCTCGCGGCGATGACATTGCAGAATGTGATCGATGACGTGGCGGGGGCCTATGAACAGCAAACCGGCGCCACCGTCGCCTTCTCCTATGGTCCGAGCCCCGCCCTTGTCAAACAGATCGAAAATGGCGCCCCGGTCGACATTTTCATTTCTGCCGATTCCGATTGGATGGATGAAGCCGAAGCCAAGGGATTGATCCGAGCCGGCACGCGCATCAATTTGATGAGCAGTCAATTGGTGTTGATCGCGCCACGCGAAAGGGCGATGCCGGTGAAAATCGAACCGGGGTTTCCGCTCCGTGACATGGTCGGCGACGGACATCTCATCATGTGCGACCCGATGATGATGCCGGCGGGACGCTACGGCCGGGCGGCCCTCCAAAGTCTCGGCGTATGGCAAACGATCCGAGATCGCGTTGCCAATGCGGATAATGTCCGCGCCGCGTTGGCTTTCGTGTCGCGCGGCGAGGCGCCCCTCGGCATTGTTTTCGATACCGACGCCGCGCTCGACACGGGCGTTAAAATCGTCGGCGTTTTTCCCAAGGACAGCCACCCGCCGATCGTCTACCCCGCCGCAATGATCGGCAGTAGCGAGCACTCCGAAGCCGCCTCGTTCCTCGTATTCCTTACGTCGACCAAGGCGAAAGCCATTTTCGAGAAATACGGTTACTCTCTTCTATCTTCAGCCGCCGAAAGAGAAGCCAAGCACAAATAGGATTGGCACTCGCACGACCTCGGACGCGCTCAATGAATCCGAATTCGCGACACTGATGCGGCTCGCGCCATTTCCGGAAATTCCTTTAACTGGTGATTGATCGCGTCTTGGCTTCGCCGCTGGGCAGCAATGCGACGCTTCTCCGGGAGCCTTGCTGGAATAAGGCAGGATCGCCGGCGCGAAGACTCCTACCGCTCCAGCGGCCGATCACCCCCTTCTCGCGGCACGGTGAATTGAAAGATGCTTCCGTGGGGCCGATTTGGCGAAGCCCATAAGCGTCCGCCATGGGCCTCGATAATCGAGCGACAGATCGACAACCCCAACCCCATCCCTTCACGCCGGGTCGTGAAGAAGGGATCGAAGATGCGATCGCTATTCGCCGGATCAAGCCCAAGCCCCGAATCCGCGACGGAGATCCTAACGTCCCCCTCCCCGCGCATAGCCGTGACGCGCAATATCCGCGGCCGCTGCGTCACCGCGGTCATTGCCTCGATGCCATTCATGATTAAATTCAAAATGACTTGCTGAAGCTGCACCGGATTGCCGGCGATTGGCTCCGAAGCGACCGGCAGCTCGGTTTCGAGCACGACGTTGTTGCGACGCAGTTCGGCGCGCGTGAGATTGAGAATATCGGCAATGACCTGGGTCAGATCGAACCGCATCATCTCCGGCGAGGACTTCCGGCCGAGGACGCGAATGCTTTTCACGATCTCGCCGGCGCGATGGCCGTCCTTGATAATGCGGTCGACGATCTCGCGCGCTTGCTCGATCTCCGCCGGTTCCCTCGCCAGCCAGCGGAGGCAGGCTTCGGCATTGGTGACGATGGCGCTGATCGGTTGGTTCACCTCGTGAGAGATCGATGCGACAAGCTCCCCCATTGTCGTCAGCCGCGAGACGTGCGCGAGGTCTGCCTGCACTTTGCGCAATCTTTCTTCCGCTTGCCGGCGCTCGGTAACGTCGCGGAACACGAGAACCGTGCCGGTAATGCCGCCCTGGTCGTTGACGATCGGCGCGCCGCAGTCATCGATCGGCAATTCCCGGCCGTCGCGCGTCAGCAGCACGGTATGATTGGCCAGCCCGACCATGGTGCCGAGGCGCAACACCTTGGCGGCCGGATCCTCGACGGGCTCGCGTGTCTCCTCGTTCACGATGCGGAATACGGTGGCAAGCGGCTGGCCGACCCCGTCCGCGAGCGACCAACCCGTCAAGGTCTCGGCAACGGGGTTCATGAACGTGACGAGCGCCTGGCCATCGGTGGCAATGACCGCATCGCCGATGCTGGATAGAGTCGTGGCGTAGCGCCGCTCGCTTTCCCGCAGTTTGCGCTCGGCCGTGTGCTTATAGAGCGCCATCTCGATGACCGTGCGCAGCTGGGAGTCCTCGAAAGGCTTGAGGAGGTAGCCGAACGGTTCCGTCAGGCTGGCACGCCGCACCGTTTCGTCGTCCGCATAGGCCGTCAGAAAAACGACGGGAATTCGACACTCCTCGCGAACCTGACGGGCGGCTTCGATGCCATCGACACCGCCTTCCAGCCTTATGTCCATCAGCACCAACTCCGGCTGCGCGCTCCGCGCCAACGCCAGCGCATCCTCGCCGCGCGCCGTCATTCCGACCACGGTGTGTCCGATCCGGCTCAATTGCTGCTGGATGTCGCGCGCGACCACGCGATCGTCCTCGACGATGAGGATCCGAGCCGGCGTCATGGCAGCGCCCCTATCGGCCGGCCTGCATTGAAGGTGATGGTGAAAGCCGTTCCGCCCTCGCGCTCTACCGCAATCTTGCCATGGAGTTG
This sequence comes from uncultured Rhizobiaceae bacterium, assembly GCA_964391905.1. Classification (GTDB taxonomy): domain Bacteria; phylum Pseudomonadota; class Alphaproteobacteria; order ATCC43930; family CGMCC-115725; genus CAIKMD01. The sequence continues at coordinate 3,828 of CAYMNX010000421.1, read as the reverse complement.
ATGCGTCAAATCATCCACCAACTGGAGCCCGAGCGAGCCGGAACGCTCCGCTTCATAAGCCAGGGGAAGTCCCAGGCCGTCATCCACCACCGACAGCGCACACTGCTCCGCGTCGAGACGTTTCAATAGAACCTGCACTTGCCCCATCCTGCCCTTGGGAAAAGCATGCTTCAGTGCGTTCGATACCAGTTCGTTGACGATCAAGCCGGCGGAGATCGCTCGATCCAGATCCAACTCAATATCGTCGATTTCGGCTGTCAATGCGACATGCTGCCCTTGCAGACCGTAGGCGCGGATCAATTGCGCGCATAGGTTCTGGATGTGATCCTTCATCTGGATCTTGGCAAAATTGCCGGCGCGGTAGAGATTTTCGTGGACGAGAGCCATGGACCGAACACGGTTGCGGCTCTCGGCAAAACGCTCTACGACCGCGGGATCGGCGATCCCGGCTGCCTGCAGATTAAGTAAACTGCTGATCAATTGCAGATTGTTCTTCACCCGATGATGGACCTCCTTGAGCAACGCTTCCTTCTCCTCGAGCGAGGCGCGCAGACTTTCATCGATCCTCTTTTGCTCGGTGATATCGCGGCAAATCGTGGCGATGGCGATGCGGCGATTGGTCTCCCGTTCCGTGACGTAAAAGATGGTTTGGAGCACGGGAATCGCGGCATTGGTTTTGAAATGCCGCAAGCTCCGCTCGCCCTCCCAATACCCCTCGCGCGCCAGGATGGGAAGAATCTCGTCGAGAAAGAACTGATGATCTTCGTTCGCCGCGCGAAAATCGCTTAACTTGTACCTCGATACATCGTCCTCTGGCTCTAGACCGACGAGTTTGCGTCCCGCTGCATTGATGTAGCCGACTCGATCCAAATCGGGAGCATAACCGATGAAGTCGGTGCTGTTCTCGATGATCGATACCAGTTTTTGCATTTCACCGAGCGAGGCTTCCAGACGCATCTGTGCCTCCTTCGATGCCGTTACATCCATCACCGTACCGAGAAACTGCGTATCGCCCGTCTCATCCTTTTCGGCATGAACCACGATATGCAGATATTTGACGGAGCCGTCAGGCATCAGAAGGCGATGGTCGAGATCGTAATTTTTGCCGTCGCGGGGAATATTCTCGACGATTTTTCGAACGAGGCTCCGCTCTTCCGGATGGGTCCGGCGCAGCCCTACTTCGAGCGTCAGCTTGGTTTCGCGGTCGATCTCATAGATACGGTAGACTTCGTCCGACCAGGAAAGCTTCCCGCTGGAGGCACCGAAAACGAAGCTCCCAGTGTGACTGAGTCGCTGCGCCTCCGCCAGGTAGGATTCGGTGCGTTGCAGATCAGTGTAAAGACGAGCGTTCTCAAGAGAACTCGCTGCCTGAGAGGCAAGCAGTTTCAGGACCGCGATTCGCTCCGGCGTGAAGGCGTGAGAAGCTTGGCTGTTCTCGAGATAGAGAACGCCCGCCATCTTGGCCTGTTTGATCAAGGGCAGGACAAGAACCGATCGGCATTGCCGTCGGTAAAGATAGTCGTCATGAGAGAATGGATGCTGATCGGAAACATCTTCCAACAATACGCTGCTCTGGGTCCTGATCACATAGCGGATAATTGATTCGGGATATGCGCCGGGCGTCACATTTGAAGGACGAAAAAGAACGTCAATGGAGCCGCGGCGTGTTATCGCCTCCGCCTCGATTTGCAGCGCCTCTCCTTGGGGAAAGATCAAAAGGCCGCGGTCTGCACCGGCGTGCTCGATGGCGATCGCCATCAGCGAATCGATAAGCTTTTTAAGGTCAATCTCGCTCGATACCGCCTGCGAGATCTTGATGACGGTCGCGAGATCGAGATGCTCGATCGATGCTCCTGCGCCACCATTCGGACGCGCAGGGTTCATCGCCTGCAGCCGCTGCGGATGCGCCGCATCAAGCTGCCTTGCCTTCGCAGTGGCACCCCATCTTAGGTAACAGGATTTCGCATTCTGAAGGTAAGCATTGGCGATCGTCTCAAATCCGCGTGCCGCATAAAAGCGCGCCGCGCTTTCGTGAGCGATAGCCTCGTTCTGAGTGAAGCCCTGGTCGCGCGCCGATTGGATTGCCTTCTCATAGAGGTTCATGGCATCGAGTTCGCGTCCTTCGAGGCGTGCTATCTCGGCGCCGACCAATGTCGTACGATCTTCGAAGTTCTCAGGGCAATTCTCGGTCCAATCGAGAAGCTGGCGATGATGGGCAAGAAGCGCCGCGATATGCTTTTCCCTTTCGTCGGCCGATGCAGAATCGCAAGCGGCTGCACGCGCGAGTGCCGCGTATAAGTGATATTCAGCGGTTTCGAAGTAAACGCCGAGCGATGGCGCTCCCGACAGAAGCCGCTCCGCTTCCCCCGCCGCCTCGATTGCCGCATCATAATCGGCCGCGTAACAGCGTGCCTGCAACTTACGGACCCAGTACCGCCACGCGGCATAGGCGAAGTGCGGAGCCGTCGCCAGCTCCTTCTCATGCTGTTTCTCATCGAACTGTCCATCATCGAAGGAACCGAAGACCGGTGTCATACCGCGAAGCGTGCGGATAAGGCCGAGCTGAGCCTTGGCAACGGCCGCAACGATGCCGAAACGCGCCCTTTTCGCGAAATCGAGCCCCTTCTCGGCCTCACTCTGCGCCTCGAGCAGCGGCGCTCCCGCGGCGAGAAGATGCGTCACCAGGCCGCCGCTCGAATAGCCGGCGAAGGTAAGATCGCCCGTCTCTTGTGCCGCGTCGAACGCACGCCGCAGCAATGCAAGCCCCGTATGCAGATGTTTCATCCACGAGACGATATAGGCGAAGCCCAAATAGGCGCGGGCCTTGACGCGGAGCGGTTGCCTTTGTTCCGTCAGGTCCGAGGCGAGTTTGCCAAAACGGAATCCGGCGGCATAGTCACCGAATCGCGGCCCCGATAGCATGCCGAACCAGACGTAGGAGTGACAGGAGCCGTCGCAATTTCCATGCTCGAGGCTGAGATTCACCATGCGGCAGATGGTGAGAGAATGAAGATTGTTGTCCGTGAAGAGAGCGGGCGGAATGATTTCCGCCAGTACATCCATCGTCGCGATCCAAGAAGGATTGTTCATAGCCGGCAGGTCGAGGAGCGCTTCGATCGGACGACTCCCGAGCAGCAGCGAGATCCGTTGATATTCTTCCCGGACATCGTCGTCGGTCGGATGAGGCGTCCAAGCAATTCCGACATGGCGAAGATAGTCGAGCCCCATTCGAATGGCGCTGTCCGGCCGATCGAGCGTCGTATAGACGGCAACGCGCCGGCAAGCGACGGCCGCGAGATCAATGAGACCTGCCGCACGTTGTGATAACATCGCAAGCCGCTCTTCCGCGTTCGCGAGATCGCCCGTCAAGAACTCGCATTCGGCGCGGTGCAATTCGAGATCGAATCTCAATCGATACAGCCGATCCCAGGATTCCTCGTCGAGGCACGCGCAACCGGAGGCGAAATACGTCAGTGCCGCCGCATAGGCGGTCGATGTCTTGGCCCGCCTGCCGGCGATGAGATTGAGCCTCGCGAGCTGCTCCCGTTCGGCGGATGCTTCGATCAGGCTCGCGCCGCGGTTCAGGTGATTGACGATCTCAAAAATCCGCTCGCCGATCTCGGATTCGGGAATGCTCGATACAAGGATTCTACCGATCCGCAGATGCGATGGAGCGCGCTCGGTGTCGGGGATGAGCGCGTAGGCCGCCTCTTGGACGCGGTCGTGGCGGAAGGCATAGTTCCGATCGAGGTCCAAAATGAGCCCGGCATCGATCGCCTCCGCGAGTGCCGCGTCGATTTGCCCTTCGGATCCTCGGCAACGATGCCG
>CAYMNX010000420.1:0-2217 GCA_964391905.1 uncultured Rhizobiaceae bacterium | reverse complement strand
TTCGGAGAGCATGATCTCGTAAGCCGTCATGCCTTCCTCGCGCATCGGCACGCGGTCGAGATCCAATTCGATGCCGAGACCGCCCTTGCCCGCCATCTCGACCGACGATGAGGTGAGGCCCGCGGCGCCCATATCCTGGATCGCGACGATCGCATCGCTCGCCATCAGCTCGAGGCAGGCCTCGATCAAGAGCTTCTCGGTGAAAGGATCGCCGACCTGCACCGTCGGGCGCTTGCTCTCGCTGTCCTCGGAGAATTCCGCCGAGGCCATGGTCGCGCCATGGATGCCGTCGCGCCCGGTCTTGGCGCCGACATAGATCACCGGATTGCCGGGCCCCGCGGCCTTCGAATAGAAGATGCGGTTCTTGTCGGCGATACCGACCGTCATCGCATTGACGAGGATATTGCCGTTATAGGACGGGTGGAAATTGCACTCGCCGCCGACCGTCGGCACGCCGACGCAATTGCCGTAGCCGCCGATGCCGGCGACCACGCCCGCGACGAGATGCTTGGTCTTGGGATGATCGGGGCTGCCGAAGCGCAGCGCGTTGAGATTGGCGATCGGCCGCGCGCCCATGGTGAAGACGTCGCGCAGGATGCCGCCGACGCCGGTCGCCGCGCCCTGGTAGGGCTCGATGAAGGAGGGGTGGTTGTGGCTCTCCATCTTGAAGATGGCGGCCTGGCCTTCGCCGATATCGATGACGCCGGCATTCTCGCCGGGCCCGCAGATGACATGCGGGGCGGTCGTCGGGAGCTTCTTCAGCCAGTTCTTCGAGGATTTGTAGGAGCAATGCTCGCTCCACATCACCGAAAAGATGCCGAGCTCGGTGAGGTTGGGCGTGCGGCCCATGATTTTCGAGGCACGGGCGAATTCTTCCGCGCTGAGCCCGAATTCGGCGGCGAGCGCCGGCCCGACCTGGCGCTCGGTCACGCGAGCGCCTCCACGAGCCCCGCGAAAAAGGGCGCGCCGTCGAGCGAGCCGTGGAGCGGATGGGTCGCATCCTCGGGATGCGGCATCAGGCCGAGCACGGTCTTCGTTTCGTTGAAGATACCGGCGATGGCGCGCGCCGAGCCATTGGCGTTATGCGCCTCGTCGAGCGTGCCGTCGGGCGCGCAATAGCGGAAGGCGACGCGGCCTTCGCCCTCGAGCCGATCGAGGGTTGCGTTGTCGGCGAAGTAATTGCCGTCGTGATGCGCCACCGGCACGTTGATCACCTGACCCGTCGCATAGCGGCTCGTGAAGATGCTTTGGCTCGTCTCGACGCGCAGATTGACGTTCTTGCAGTGGAAGCGGAGCGTCTTGTTGGTGAGGAGCGCGCCCGGCAGGAGCCCCGCCTCGGTGATGATCTGGAAGCCGTTGCAGATGCCGAGGACCGGCGTGCCGGCATCGGCGCGGGCCTTCACCTCGCGCATGATCGGCGAATGCGCCGCCATGGCGCCGCAGCGCAAGTAATCGCCATAGGAGAAGCCGCCGGGAATGACGATGAGATCGACCTTCGGCAACTGCGAGTCGCGGTGCCAGACTTTGAGCGGCGCCTTGCCCGCGGCGCGATGCAGCGCGTCGAATACATCCTGCTCGCGATTGGAGCCGGGGAAAACGATGATGGCGGATTGCATGAGGTTCAGATAACGCGCGGGGACCGGACGATCAAGGAAACGACGCTGCGAGTCGCTGCATTTCTATCCAACGCGTCCCGAAGGACGCATGATCGCCATGCAGCACTAACCCAAAACCTCGACGCGATAGCTCTCGATCACCGTGTTCGCCAAAAGCTTCCGGCACATCTCCTCGAGCTGCGCGCGCGCTTTGGCCTGATCCGTCTCGGCGAGATCGAGGTCGATCACCTTGCCCTGGCGGACTTCGCCGATCCCGGAAAATCCAAGAGAACCAAGGGCATGGGCGACGGCCTTCCCTTGCGGGTCGAGGACGCCCTCCTTGGGCATGATGAAGACCCGCGCTTTCACTGGACCGTCGCCGTGCCTTTGACGTCGCCGGGCGCGCCTTCGGGCAGAATGCCGAGGCGGCGCGCCACCTCCTGATAGGCCTCCTCGACCTTGCCGAGATCGCGCCGGAAGCGGTCCTTATCGAGCTTCTCGTTGGTCTTGACGTCCCAGAGGCGGCAGTTATCGGGGCTGATCTCGTCGGCCAGCACCAGGCGCATCTGGTCGTGCTCGTCATAGAGGCGGCCGAATTCGAGCTTGAAGTCGACGAGCTTGA
>CAYMNX010000419.1:0-15207 GCA_964391905.1 uncultured Rhizobiaceae bacterium | reverse complement strand
TCTCGCTGAAGGAGTTCCTGACGCTCGCCGAAGCGATGCGCCGCAATGTCGCGGCTTACGATGTCGATGATTTCTACTATCTCGCGCGCGCGGCGCTGGTGAAGGACGAGCGCCATCTCGACAAATTCGATCGCGTCTTCGGCCATTGCTTCAAAGGGCTCGAAGCGCCGACTGTGGATCAACCGGTCATTCCCGAGGAGTGGCTCAAGAAGCTTGGCGAGAAGCTTCTGACCGAGGAAGAGAAGCGGCAGATCGAGGCCATGGGCGGCTGGGAAAAGCTGATGGAGACCCTGAAGCAGCGCCTCGACGAGCAGAAAGAGCGCCATGAGGGCGGCAGCAAGTGGATCGGCACCGCCGGCACCTCGCCTTTCGGCGCCTATGGCTACAATCCCGAAGGCGTGCGCATCGGCCAGGACGGGAGCCGCAACAATCGCGCGGTCAAGGTCTGGGACAAGCGCGAATTCAAGAATCTCGACGATCGCGTCGAATTGGGCACGCGCAACATCAAATTGGCGTTACGCCGCTTGCGTCAATTCGCGCGCGAGGGCGCGGCGCTCGAATTGGACTTGGAGGACACGATCCGCTCGACCGCGAAGAATGCCGGCTGGCTCGATCTGAAGCTGCTGCCGGAGCGGCATAATGCGGTGAAGGTGCTGCTGCTCTTCGATATCGGCGGCTCGATGGACGGCCATATCCGCACCTGCGAAGAACTCTTCTCGGCGGCGCGCGGCGAGTTCAAGCATCTCGAATATTTCTATTTCCACAATTGTCCCTACGAAGCGCTCTGGCCCGACGCGCAGCGTCGCCAAGTCGAGCGCGTGCCGAGCGCCGAGATCCTGCGCACCTACGATCAGAGCTACAAGCTCATCTTCGTCGGCGATGCGAGCATGAGCCCCTATGAGATCGAGATGCCGGGCGGCAGCGTCGAGCATTGGAACGAGGAGCCGGGCGCCGTGTGGATGCGCCGATTCCTCGGCGTCTATCCCAAAGCGGTTTGGCTCAATCCCGTGCCCGAGCGCTACTGGGACGGGACGATGTCGATCGGCATGATGCGCGAGCTCATGGAGGGCCGCATGTTCCCGCTGACGCTCGACGGCCTCGATCGCGCGATGCGCAAGCTGACGCGGTAGAAACGTCTCCTCTCCGATCAGCGGGATTGACCGAACGCGGAAATGCCTCGGGCTGCGGGCCCTAGTCGGTGACACGACTTTGTTACCTTGGCATTCACGGAAAAAACGTTGGTCGACCACGATATAGACGCTGGAGGCGCTGACTTTGCTTGGCCACGGCGGCCCGAACGGCGTGATCGTCGACACGGGAGCGTAATCATGAAGATCGTCGTCATCGGCGGCACCGGCCTGATCGGCGCGAAGACCGTCGCCATTTTGCGTCAGGGCGGCCACGACGTCGTCGCCGCCTCTCCCCAAAGCGGGGTCAACACCATTACCGGCGAGGGGGTCAAGGAAGCCGTCGCTGGCGCGCAGGTGGTGATTGACCTCGCCAATTCGCCTTCTTTTGAGGACAAGGCGGTGCTGGAATTCTTCGAGACCTCCGGCCACAACCTCCTCCCGGCGGAGGCCGCGGCGGGCGTCCGGCACCATGTCGCGCTATCGATCGTCGGGACCGACCGGTCCGATATCGGCTACTTTCGCGCCAAGGTCGCCCAAGAGAAGCTGATTAAGAACGCCGGCATTCCCTACACCATCATTCGCTCGACCCAGTTCCTGGAATTCCTCGGCGCCATCGCCGCCTCAGGCACCGATGGAACCATCGTCAGGATTTCGCCCGGTTTGTTCCAGCCCATTGCAGCGGACGACGTCGCTGCCAACGTCGCCGATGTGGCGCTTGCAGCGCCGCGAAACGGCATCGTCGAGATCGCCGGCCCGGAACGAGCGCCATTCAGCGACTTCGTCGCCCGCTATCTGAAGGCGATCGGCGACCGGCGCGAGGTCGTGAGCGACCCCGAAGCCCGATACTACGGCGGTCGCATCGCGGAGCATTCGCTCGTGCCGCTCGGCGAGGCCCGCCTCGGCCACCTGAATTTCGACGAATGGCTGCGCCGCTCGCGGCCGCGCGCCTGATCCGGCATGCACACACGAAGGAAGAATGGGACTTCTATGAAACGCATTCTTTGCGCGCTGCTTGTCGCCACCCTGCCGTTCGGCAATGCCCTCGCGGATGCGCCGAAGTCGAAGAACGCCAAGGTGACCCTCGTCTACCAGCACGAGCTGCCGAACGTTCCCGGCAAGAGCATCAAGGGCGTGCTCGTCGAATACGGCCCGGGCGGCTACTCGCCGGGTCACACGCATGCCAAATCCGCCTTCATCTATGCGACCGTGCTCGAGGGCGCGATACGCAGTCAGATCAACGACGGACCGGTGAAGACCTACAAGGCCGGACAGAGCTTCTCCGAGATGCCCGGCGACCGCCACAACGTCAGCGCAAATGCCAGCGAGACGAAGCCGGCCAAGCTCCTGGCGGTGTTCGTGGTGGACACGACTGACACGGAGCTGACGATCCCCTTCGGGAACTGAGATTTATCACCTTGGCGCCCGACCGGCGCTCACCCGGATCGGGACAAAGAAAAACCACCAAGACACCGGGCTGCGAAGAATGGCTCCGCTTCCCGGCGCCTTGGTGGTCTAGCGACCCCCCGAGCCCAGGCTTAGGCGGCGTTGTGCTGCTTCTTCGGCGGCACGTAAGCCATCGCCGCATGTTCGGCGCAATAGGGTTTGCCGGGCATCGGCCGCTTGCCGCAGAAATGGAAGCCCGTCTCGCCGGGGTGCCCTAGCGGCCACGTGCAGCTGGGCGCGGCGACGCCGACGACGCGGCGGACCGGCGGCCGCTTCAGGGGCGAGGGGCGGGGCTTCAAATTGAGGCGATGGGCTTTGCCGACCACGGCGTTCTTGCTGATATTGAGGCGCCGGCCGATCTCGGCCGTCGAATGGCCCTCGGTCCAGAGAACCGACAATTGGTCAATGAGTTCTGGCGTCCAGATCGATTCCATGGCTACCCCACCGCATTCTGTGGATCCCGGAGCTTGCAGCCCCTAGATATAGTACCACGGGAGATCGGCTAGGCAAGATTTCGATCGCGTGCCGGCGCAAGAAACGGGGGATATCTCAGGCGACGAGCTGGATCGAGATGGCTTCGCGGCCGCGCCGGGCTTCCGCCACCGCCATGCGCACGGCTTGGCCGGGCTGCAATTCCTCGAGTCCCGACCGGCGCAGCGCCGTGACATGGATGAAGACGTCCTTGCCGCCGTCCTTCGGTAAGATGAAGCCGAAGCCGCGCGCCGAATCGTACCATTTGACGACGCCCTCGACCGACTCGGTCGGTCCGACCGGCTCCTCGTCGCGGCGGGATGCGCGCGACTCGCGCGGCGGCCGCGGTGCGGCGGTGGAGAGATCGAGATGAAGGATCTGCGTTGCCGCGCGCCCCTTCGGTCCTTGGACCCATTCGACCGTGACGCTGGCGCCGTCGGGGGCTTCGCTGAAGCCCGAGCGCTCGAGCACAGCAAGGGGCAGGAACACGTCGCCCGAGCCGTCATTCGGCACGATGAAGCCGAATCCCTTGCTCCGATTGAACCACTTGATCTTGCCGGAAAGTCGGGCGCCATCGCCGGGCGGCGTTTGAAAGGCATTCATTGAACACCGTGGGACCGCAGAGTTTGCCGCGACCCGCAGGGGATTGTTCGCAAACCCCCCGGTTGCGACCGACGCCTCTACTCTATTCTACTGTGCCTTTGTAGCAAATAGTAAATAGTTGACGCTGAGATCTTCGCCGAGGCGCCAATGATCTTGCAATGGATTGTAGTAAAGACCGGCGAGATCCCGAGTTGTCATGCCAGCCGATCGCAGTGCCCGGGCGAGTTCCGAAGGGCGCTGGAACTTTTTGTACTCATGCGTGCCGCGCGGCAGCCAGCGCAAGACATATTCGGCGCCGACGATTCCGAGGAGAAAGGCCTTGGGCGTGCGGTTGAGCGTCGAGGCGATGAGAGCGCCGCCCGGTTTTACCAGCGCTGCGGCATGTGCCATGAACATACTCGGATCGGCCGCATGCTCGACCACTTCGAGGGCAAGCACTGCATCGAAACGCCGCCGCTGTGCCGCGAGCGCCTCGGCCGCCGTGGCGCGATAATCGATCGCGAGTCCCTTCCCCCTGGCATGCGCGCGTGCCACGTCGAGCGCGGTCTCGTCGGCATCGACGCCGGTGACCGCGAATCCCAGTCGCGCCAAAGGCTCGGCCATCAATCCGCCGCCGCAGCCAATGTCGAGCAGATCGAGTCCGGCGAAGGGCTTTCTTGCCTTGGTGTCGCGGTCGAAATGTTGCGCGAGGCGCGTGGTAATGAAGGTCAATCGCGTCGGGTTGAGGCGATGTAGCGGGCGGAATGGACCGTTCTCGTCCCACCATTGCGGCGCCAGCGCGGCAAAGCGATCGATTTCGGCGCGATCGACCGAAGATGGTAAGCGGGTGTTCATGATTGCCTTCTCGGGCGAGAGTATGTATACGCCGCCTTGAGTCGGCAACCTCGTTATCGGCGCTCTTTAATCCTCTGGCATCATCGGGTCGGGCGCATGGCGCGCATCGTGCAGAAATTTGGCGGCACTTCGGTCGCCGATATTGAGCGAATCAAAGCCGTGGCGCGGCGCGTCAAGCAGGAAGTCGACGCCGGAAACGAAGTCGCGGTCGTGGTGTCGGCGATGTCGGGCGTCACCAACCAGCTTGTCGCCTGGACCAATGCCTTCGGCGCACTGCCCGATCAGCGCGAATACGATGTCGTGGTCGCCTCGGGCGAGCAGGTTACCGCCGGCTTGACCGCGCTCGCGCTGCAAGAGCTCGGCGTCTCGTCGCGCTCCTTTCTCGGTTGGCAGGTGCCGTTGCGCACCGATGCGGCGCATGGCAAGGCGCGAATCGAATCGATCCCGACCAACGGACTCGTCGCGGCGATGAAGGCGCATCAAGTGGCGGTGGTGGCGGGATTTCAGGGCGTGGGACCGGGCGAGCGCGTGACCACTTTGGGGCGCGGCGGCTCCGATACCTCGGCCGTCGCCTTGGCCGCGGCGCTCGAGGCCGATCGTTGCGATATCTTCACCGATGTCGATGGCGTCTACACCACCGATCCGCGCATCGTTGCGAAGGCGAGGAAGCTCGATAAAATAACCTATGAAGAGATGCTGGAGCTGGCCTCTCTCGGCGCCAAGGTGTTGCAGACGCGATCGGTCGAATTGGCGATGAACCATCGCGTGCGGCTCCAGGTTTTGTCGAGCTTCACGGATACGCCGGGGACTTTGGTGGTGGACGAGGACGAGATCGTGGAAAAGCAAGTGGTCAGCGGCATTGCCTATAGCCGCGACGAGGCGAAGGTGACGCTCGTCAAAGTTCCCGATCGTCCCGGCGTCGCGGCGGCGATCTTCGGGCCTTTGGCCGATCACGCGGTCAATGTCGACATGATCGTCCAGAACATCGCCGAGGACGGCACGACCGACCTGACCTTCACTGTCACCAAGGCGGATCTCGCGCGCACCGTGAAAGTGCTCGAGGAAGCGCGCGGCAAGCTCGGCTTCAAGGATTTGAAGCCCGATCCCGATGTCGTCAAAGTCTCGGTCATCGGCGTCGGCATGCGCAGCCATGCCGGCATCGCGCAGCAGATGTTCAAGACGCTTGCCGACAAGGGCATCAACATCCAAGTCATCTCGACCTCCGAGATCAAGGTGAGCGTCTTGATCGCCGAGGAGTACACCGAGCTGGCTCTCCGCGCGCTCCATACCGCCTATGGCCTCGATGTATGACGGCTGGGGTCGAGTCTCGCGGCGCGGTTAAGCTCGAATCCGTCCACGCGTCGCGCAGCGCCGAGGCACGTCGCCTGCTTGCCCGCCTGTGGCGCTGGGGCACGGATTTTCTCGGCTGCGAGCTCGCGATCATGGGCGGCGCGATGACCTGGGTGTCGGAACGCAATCTTGTCGCGGCGATCTCGAATGGCGGCGGGTTCGGTGTCATCGCCTGCGGCGCGATGACGCCCGCTGCGCTCGATGCCGAGATCGCCGCGACCCGCGCGCTGACGACACGCCCCTTCGGCGTCAATCTCATCACCCTTCATCCCGAGCTGATGGATCTGATCCGTGTCTGCACCGAGCGCGATGTCAGCCACGTCGTGCTCGCAGGCGCGCTGCCGGGCGCCAACGCCGTGGCCCGGATCAAGGATGGTGGCGCCAAGCTCCTCTGCTTTGCGCCCGCTTTGGCGATCGCGAAGAAGCTCGTGCGCATGGGCGCCGATGCGATCGTGATCGAAGGCATGGAGGCGGGCGGCCATATCGGCCCCGTCTCGGCAAGCGTGCTGGCGCAGGAGATTCTGCCGCAGCTGCGCGAGGTGCCGGTCTTTGTCGCCGGCGGCATCGGCCGCGGCGAGGCGATCGTCTCCTATCTCGAGATGGGCGCGGCCGGCGTGCAGCTCGGCACACGCTTCGTCTGCGCCCATGAATCGGTCGCGCATCCGCGCTTCAAGCAAGCCTTCATGCGCGCCGGCGCGCGCGACGCCGTGCCGTCCGTGCAGCTCGATCCGCGCTTTCCGGTGATCCCGGTCCGGGCCATCGCGAATGAAGGAACCCAGGCCTTCATCGAGCTGCAGCGCGCGGTCATCGAGCGCTTCAATCGCGGCGAGATCTCGCGCGAGGACGCGCTGCTCGAGATCGAGCATTTCTGGGCCGGCGCGTTGCGGCGCGCGGTGATCGAAGGCGACGTCGAGCGCGGCTCGCTGATGGCCGGGCAGAGCGTCGGCTTCGTTGCCCGCGAGCAGTCGACGCAGGAGATCCTCGACGAGCTCGTGGACCAAGCGACCGCGGCGTTGAGCAAGCGCGTGCATATCGCTCTCGCCGAGCCGCCGCCGCACGACCCTACAGGCCTCTGATGGAGGGGGTTTCCGCTTCACGTCTCGTCTTGCGACGCTTGCGCGACGTCATGGCGGGCCAGGGCACGGCGCAAGAGCGGCTCAACACCATCGTCCGTATCATCGCGGCCGATATGGTGGCCGAGGTGTGCTCCTGTTACATCATGCGCGCCGGCGAGGTGCTCGAGCTCTTCGCGACCGAAGGCTTGCGGCCCGAGGCCGTCCATCGCACGCGGCTCCGCGTCGGCGAGGGCCTCGTCGGCGTGATTGCCGCCAATGCCCGCCCATTGGCGCTCGCCGATGCGCAAGCGCATCCCGATTTCGCCTATCGGCCGGAAACCGGCGAGGAGATCTATCATTCGCTGATGGGCGTTCCCATCTTACGCTCGGGCCGCGTTTTGGGCGTGCTGGTGGTGCAAAATCGTACGCCGCGAAACTATTCCGAGGACGAGGTCGAGGCGCTTCAGACCATCGCGATGGTCCTCGCCGAGCTCGCTGCGTCGGGCGAGCTGGTCAATCCGCTGGAGCGGCAGCAGGAAACGGGATTGGGGCAGCTCCCCTTGCGGCTCGAGGGGGTGAAGCTCCATGGCGGCCTCGCGATCGGCCAGGCCGTGCTGCACGAGCCCCGCATCGTGATCAAGCAAGTGGTCGCCGAAGATCCCAACGCCGAGCTCGAGCGCCTGCGCCGCTCGGTCGAGGCGATGCAGAGCGCGATCGACGAGCTCCTCGCGGCGAGCGACGTCGCACCCGATGGCGAGCATCGCGACATTCTCGAAACCTATCGCATGTTCGCTGCCGATCACGGCTGGATTCATCGCATCGCCGAGGCGGTGGAAAACGGCCTCACCGCCGAAGCCGCGGTGCAAAAAATTCAAAGCGATATGCGCGTGCGCATGAACCAGGTGACGGATCCCTACCTGCGCGAGCGTCTCGCTGACCTCGAGGATCTGACGAACCGGCTGCAGCAGCATCTCGCGGGCCGCCCCCTCACCGCCGCGGCGGCGGAGCTTCCCGACGAATTCATCCTGATCGCGCGCATCATGGGGCCCGCGGAGCTCCTCGACTACGACCGCCGGCGTCTCAAGGGCATCGTGCTCGAGGAGGGCTCGCCCAGCGCCCATGTCGCGGTGGTGGCGCGCGCGCTCGATATTCCCGTGGTCGGACGCGTCAAGGATGTGCTCAACCGGGTCGAGCCCGGCGACATGCTCATCGTCAACGGCGATGAGGCGGCGGTCCTGGTGCGGCCGAGCGAGGATGTGCAGCAAGCCGTCAACAATCGCATCAAGGTGCGGCTGGGCCAGCGCCTCCAATACGAATCACTGCGCGACCTCCCGGCCGAGACAAAGGACGGCGTGCGCATCGAGCTCCAGCTCAATGCCGGCATCTTCGTCGATCTGCCCTATCTCGAGGAAACCGGCGCCGGCGGTATCGGGCTCTTCCGCACCGAGCTGCAATTCATGCTGCGCGACAAATTTCCGACCGTGGCGGAGCAGACCTCGCTTTATCGCCGCGTGCTCGATCAGGCGGGACCGAATCCCGTCACCTTCCGCACGCTCGATATCGGCGGCGACAAGCTCCTCCCATACATGGACGAGATCGCCGACGAAAATCCGGCGATGGGCTGGCGTGCGATCCGCATCGCGCTCGACCGCCCTGCCATGCTGCGGCAGCAGCTCCGCGCGCTCATCCGCGCCGGCGCCAACAAGACGCTGCGCGTCATGTTTCCGATGATCGCGTCCGTCGCCGAATTCGACGCGGCGCGCGCGATCTTCGATCTCGAGCTCGATCGCCAGCGCAAGGACGGCGCCGAGCTTCCGGCCAAGGTCGAAGTGGGACTGATGTTCGAGGTGCCGGCGCTCTTGTGGCAATTGCCGGCGCTGTTCGAGCGCGCCGATTTCATCTCGGTCGGCACCAATGATTTGGTGCAGTTCCTCTTCGCCGCCGATCGCGGCAACCCGCGGCTGGCCGAGCGCTACGACGCGCTCTCGCCGCCGGTGCTGCGTGTCTTGGGCGAGATCGCCTCGGCGTGCGCGGCGCATTCGATGCCGGTCGCCGTCTGCGGCGAGATGGCGGGCCAACCCCTCGATGCGATGGTCCTGGTGGGCTTGGGCTTTCGCACGCTCTCGATGGGGCCCGCTTCGATCGGCCCGGTCAAGGCCATGATCCGCAGCCTCGACTGCGCCGCGCTCGCCGAATTCATCCGCTCGCTGCCCGATGTCTCGGCGCAAAGTCTCCGCGGCAAGTTTCACGACTTCGCGCGCGATCGCGGAACCCAAATTTAAGCTCTCGCCGGACAAGCTAAGGTTGCGGCCGCCGCCTCGGGTTTGGTAGAACGTTCCGTCAGAACGCACCCGAGTGCGATTTAATGGCTTTTCAATGATTGCCGCTATTCAGTCAGTCGCTCCACCCGGAGAGCGAGGACGAAATGCCTGCCGTCAGCCGCCCAGCAGAAGCTGATCAGACGCCGCGTCGCACCGTCGGCGATTTGTTGCGCGAGACGCGCCAGGGCTATGGCGGGCAGATCGACCAGATCGCCGCCACGCTGCGCATTCGTGCCGCCTATCTGACCGCGATCGAGGAAAGCCGCTACGATCGCCTGCCGGCGGCGGTTTACGCGATGGGCTTCGTGCGCGCCTATGCCAATCATTTGGGCCTCGACGCCGACGAGGCCGTGCGCCGGTTCAAGCAGGAAACCGCCTCTTTCGAGGCGCCGCGCGGCTTGAGCTTCCCGGTGCCGCTGGCCGAGCGCAGCGTTCCGGGCGGGACCATGGTCCTCGCAGCCTTGATCCTTGCGCTGTGCGGCTATGGTCTCTGGTACTACGTCTCGACCGGCGAGCGTTCGCGCCCCGAGCGCGTCAGCGTCGTCCCGCCCGAGTTGCAAGCGGCGGCGCCGGCGGCCGACAGTACAACCAAAGCGCCGCCCGTGGCGGATGCGTCCGCGGCCGCGACGACTACCGCGCCCTTATCTCCAAATGTGGCAGGCGGTTCGGCGCAAGCAGCGCCCGTATCGCCGCCCGACAATGCGGCAGGCGCGGTGCCGCCGCCGGCCGTCGCGTCCGCCCCATCGCCCGCCGCCGCAACAGCAGCCCCGCCGGCAGCCGCGCCAGCCGCGCCATCCGTAGCGGCTGCGCCGCCGCCGACCGAAACCGTATCGGCGCCGGTCGCTGCGCTCCTTGCGCCGCCGGCGGCGCCGCCGACGCCGAGCCTCGCCGTGACGCCTCCGCCCGCGGTGCCCGCTCCGCGCGTCTTTGGCGCCGCGGCGGGTGAGCCGTCGCGCATCCTTCTCATGGCACGCAAGGATGCCTGGATTCAGGTTCGCGACACCTATAATCACATCATCGCCGAGCGGACCCTCCATGCCGGCGATTCCTATCGCGTGCCGGATCGATCGGGACTCTTCCTGCGCACGGGCAACGGATCGGGGCTCGATATCGATGTCGATGGGAAGCGTGTGCCGGCACTCGGCGGCACGATTCGCCGCAATGTCGTCCTTGACCCCGCACGCTTGACGGCGGGAACGGCGATTTCCGAGGATTAACGGTTCCTTAGAACACGCATCGACGCGCCGCCCCGGCTTTCGCCCCTATCGAAAACCAGCTATAACGCCCAGATCAAACGGATCCGGGCTTTTATTCCCACGAGGTTCCTGCGATGAGCGTGCGTCCCTATCGCGATATCCAAAGAAGGCGGTGCCGGCAGATCCATGTCGGTCCGGTAGCGGTTGGAGGCGATGCGCCGATTACCGTGCAGTCGATGACCAACACGCTCACGCATGATGTGAAGGCGACGGTCGCGCAAATTCAAGCCTTGGAGCGCGCCGGTGCCGATATCGTGCGCGTCTCGTGCCCCGACGAGGAATCCTCGGCGGCGCTTAAAGAGATCATCCCGCAGGTGACGGTGCCGATCGTCGCGGACATCCACTTCCACTACAAGCGCGCGATCGAGGCGGCGAAGAACGGCGCCGCGTGCCTCCGCATCAATCCCGGCAATATCGGCTCGGCCGAGCGCGTTCGGGAAGTCGTCAAGGCGGCGAAGGACCATAATTGCTCGATGCGCATCGGCGTCAATGCCGGCTCGCTCGAGAAGGAGCTGCTCGAGCGCTATGGCGAGCCCTGCCCCGAGGCGATGGTCGAGAGCGCGCTGACGCATGCCAAGATTCTCGAGGACAACGACTTCTTCGAGTTCAAAATCTCGTGCAAGGCCTCGGACGTGTTCCTCGCCGTCGCCGCCTATCAGCAGCTCGCGGATGCGTGCGACTATCCGCTTCATCTCGGCATCACCGAGGCGGGCGGCTTGATGAGCGGCACGATCAAATCGGCGATCGGCATGGGCTCCTTGCTCTGGGCCGGCATCGGCGACACGATCCGCGTCTCGCTCTCCGCCGATCCGGTCGAGGAGATCAAGGTCGGCTACGACATCCTCAAATCGCTGGGCCTGCGCCGGCGCGGCGTTACCGTCATCTCCTGCCCCTCCTGCGCGCGCCAGCAATTCGAGGTCATCAAGACCGTCGAGGTGCTGGAGAAGCGTTTGGCGCATATCACCACGCCGATGACCCTGTCGGTGATCGGCTGCGTCGTGAACGGGCCGGGCGAGGCGCGCGAGACCGATATCGGCTTCACTGGCGGCGGCAACGGCACGCATCAGGTCTATGTCGCCGGCGTGCCGGCGCATCGCCTCAAGGATCAGAACATCGTCGATCACCTCGTCGATCTCGTCGAAAAGAAAGCCGCCGAGATCGAGGCGAAGAAAAAGGAAGAAGCGGCCGAAGCCGTTTCCTGATGTCGGCGATGACGCACGAGTCACCCCCACCCCGACCCTCCCCCTTCGAGGGGGAGGGAGAAATTTTTTCGTCGGGTTCAAAATCCCCTTCCCCCTTGAGGGGGAGGGATAGGGTGGGGGGTGTGCCGCACATCCTGACCTGCGGCGAGTATTAGTTTCAATGTCGGGTCTGCAGCCGGTCCGCGGCACCCAGGATCTTCTGCCCGACGCGCAGCGTCGCCACCGTATCGTGGTCGAGACCGCGCGGCGCATCGCCGAGCGCTACGGCTATCAGGAAATCGCGACGCCGATCTTCGAATTCACCGAGGTCTTCGCGCGCCCGATCGGCGAGACCACCGATATCGTCGCGAAGGAGATGTACACCTTCAAGGATCGCGGCGGCGAGGAATTGACGCTCAGGCCGGAATACACGGCCGGCATCGTACGCGCCGTTCTCTCGAACAGCCTGACCCAGAGCCTGCCGCTGAAGCTTTTCGCCTCGGGTCCGATGTTTCGCTACGAGCGGCCGCAAAAGGGACGGTTCCGGCAATTCCATCAGATCGACGCCGAGCTGATCGGCGTGGCGCAGCCGCTGGGCGATATCGAGATCATCGCGATGGCCGCCGAGATTTTGGACGCACTCGGTGTTCTGAAGCGCACCGAGCTCGAGCTCAACACGCTCGGCGATACGGCGAGCCGGCACGGCTATCGTGCGGCGCTGGTCGACTATTACACCGGCCACCGCGCGGCGCTTTCCGAGGACAGCCTGCGTCGGCTCGAGAAGAATCCGCTGCGCATTCTCGATTCGAAGGATGAGGGCGACAAGCGCATCAATGCCGGCGTGCCACCATTCGAAGAATTCCTGACGCCGGAGGCGCGCGACTTCTTTGCGAAGGTCCGCGCGGGACTCGATGCGCTCAACATCGCCTATCGCATCAATCCACGGCTCGTGCGCGGCCTCGACTATTACTGCCACACCGCTTTCGAGTTCGTGACGACCGATCTCGGCGCGCAGGGCACGGTACTGGGCGGCGGGCGCTATGACGGCCTCATGGGCGTGATGGGCGGGCCCGAGACGCCGGGCGTCGGCTGGGCCGCCGGGATCGAGCGCCTTGCGCTGTTGATCGACGAGCCGGCGCCGCTGCCGCGGCCGATCGCGCTCGTGCCGCTGGGCCCCGCCGGTGAGACCATGGCGCTAAAGCTCGCGCAATCGCTGCGCCATGCCGGCTTTCACATCGACCTCGGCTATTCCGGCAATATCAAGCGGCGCTTGCAGCGTGCCGACAAGATCAAAGCGCGCGCCGCCGTCATTCTCGGCGACAACGAGATCCAGCGGCAGGTCGCGGCGCTGCGCGATCTCGACACGGGTGAGCAGACGGAAGTGCCGCTCGCCGCGCTCGCCGACCGCCTCGCGCCCTTCCGCTAGCGACGCTCGCCATGCCCGGCACATCGCAAGCCGGGACGGGTGGTGGCGGTCTGCTCGTCATCGGCATCAATCATCGCTCGACCCCGCCCGATTTGGGCGACCGCTTTGCCTTACTGGAAACGGGTCTCGATGCCGTGCTCGACGAATTGAAATCGCGTCACATCCACGAGGCGGTGCTGGTCGCGACCTGTGATCGCGTCGAGCTGCTGAGCGACGATGCGGCGGCGGCCGCGGCTTTCGTGCCCGTGGTTGCGGCGCGCCTCGGCGTCCCCGATGCGGCGGTTGCGGCGTCGCTCTATCGCTTCGAGGGGAAGGCGGCGCTGCGCCATCTTTTTGCCGTGGCGAGCGCGCTCGACAGCCAGGTCATCGGCGAGCCGCAGGTGCTCGGGCAATTGAAGGCGGCGCATCGCGCGGCCGCCGAGCAGGGCCTCGTCGGCGAGGCGCTCGAGGCGGCGCTCGATGCGGCCTATGCAGCGGCGCGCCGCGTGCGGCGCGAAACCAGGATCGCGCAAGGGCCGGTCTCGCTGGCAGCGGCAGCCTTGTCGCTGGCGCGCGACATCCATGGCGATCTCGCCAATCTCTCGGCTTTGCTGATCGGTCCGTCCGAGCTGGGCGAGCTGATGGCGGAGCAGTTCCGCCGCGCCGGGCTGTTGCATCTGGTGGTGTGCGGCCCCCTCGAGCGCGCGCGCCGCGCCGCGCGCCAATTGGCGAGCAATGTCGCGCCGCCCGATCAGCTCGAAAACGCCGTCGCCGCGGCCGATATCGTCATCGCCTCGCTCGGCAGCGGTCGCGCCATTCTGACCCGCAGCCTCGTTGCGGCGGCATTGCGCAAGCGGCCGCTCAAGCCCATCTTCGTCATCGACGCCGCCATTCCCGCCGATGCGGAGCCGGCGATCAATGATCTCGATGGCGCCTTCCTCTAGGATCTGGCCGACCTCGAGCGCGCGGCGCTGGCGGGCCGCGCCGAGCGCGCCGCCGCGGCCGATGCCGCCTGGGCCATCATCGATGCCGAGCTGGCGTCCCACGCCCGCCGCGAGGCCTCGCGCCGCGCCGTGCCGGCGGTGATTGCGCTGCGTCGCCATTTCGAGCGCCTGCGCGATGAAGCTTTGGCCGAGGGCGGCGATGCCGAAGAAATCACGCGGCGCCTCGTCAATCGCTTGCTGCACGATCCCTCGGAAGTGCTGCGCCAGCTGGCGGGGGCGGAGGCGGATGCCGCCGCGATGGAACAAATGCTGCGCCGATTGTTTCGGCTCGGCCGTGACGAAGAGAGGTGAGAGTGACCGCGCCAAGCCCATTCGAATTGAAGCTCGACAAGGTCGTGCGCCGTCATGCGGAGCTGCGCGACGCCCTCGCCGATCCGGCGCGCGGCGGCGAGTTCGCGAAGCTCTCGAAGGAATACAGCGACCTCTCGCCGCTCGTCGAGAGCATCGAGGCACTGAAAAAAGCGCGGCAAGAGCGCGTGGATCTGGATCAGCTCGTCGGCGAGGGCGACGCCGAGATGCGCTCCCTTGCGGAAACCGAGATGAAGGCGCTCGAAAAGCGCATTCCCGATCTCGAGCAGCAGATCAAAATTCTGCTCCTGCCGAAGGACGAGGCCGATGAGCGCAATGCGATCCTCGAGGTGCGCGCCGGCACTGGCGGCGAGGAGGCGGCGCTCTTCGCCGCCGAGCTCTTCCGCATGTATCAGCGCTATGCGGCGCTTCATGGCTGGCGCTTCGAGGTGATGGAGGTCTCTGAGACGGGCATCGGCGGCTGCAAGGAGGCGACCGCCTCGATCACCGGCCGCGATGTCTTCCATCGCCTGAAATTCGAATCGGGCGTCCATCGCGTGCAGCGCGTGCCCGAGACCGAGGGCTCGGGCCGCATTCACACCTCGGCCGCGACCGTCGCGGTCCTGCCCGAGGCCGAGGAGGTCGACATCAAGATCGACGACAAGGATCTGCGCATCGATGTCTTCCGCTCGAGCGGCCCCGGCGGCCAGTCGGTCAACACCCCCGACAGCGCGGTGCGCATCCCCCATTGGCCGACGGGCATCGTCGTGCAGCAGCAGGACGAGAAGTCGCAACACAAGAACAAGGCGAAAGCGCTCAAAGTGCTGCGCGCGCGACTCTACGAGCGTGAGCGCCAGGAGAAGGAG
>CAYMNX010000418.1:0-2259 GCA_964391905.1 uncultured Rhizobiaceae bacterium | reverse complement strand
AGCGCATTCCAGTCAAGGGTGTCGAAGGTGACTTTGAAGCCGACTTTCTCGAGCTGCTCCTTCACCAGCTCGTTCATCGGCAGCGGCTGCATCTGGCCCGAGCCCGAGGTCGAGATCGCGATCGTGATCTCGCACGGATAGCACTTCGCCTCTTTGAGCAGGGCCGTCGCCTTCGCCTCGTCATGCTTGGGCTCGAAAGGGTGGCCATAATATTTCTGGGTCGGCACGTAAGTACCAAAGCTCGGCACCGCGATCCCGTCCTTGCCGCCCAGCATCTCGACCATCTCGTCGCGATTGACTGCATAATTGGCGGCCTGGCGCACGCGCAAATCCTTGAACGGACCGCGCTGGAAATTGAGAAGATAAGGCCAGGTATGCGGATAGACGTTGGTGACGACCTTCATGCCGGCGGATTTGAGCCGCGGCAAGGCGTCGGGCGGCGGCGCCTCGATGAGATCGACCTGGCCCGAGAGCAGCGCCGCGACGCGCGTCGAGGCTTCGGGCATCGGTAGAAGCACCACGCGATCCTGTTTCGGGATGCGATTCTTGTCCCAGTAATCGGCGTTCTTGAGGAGCTCGAGCCGCTCATGCGGCACGACTTTGTCGAATTTATAGGGCCCCGTTCCCGCCGGCGCGTCGGCATAAACCTTATAATCGTTGTTCGCCTTTTGCATCGCGCAAGGCGACATCATCAGCACGAAAGGCATGTTATAGGGAAAAAGCGACTCGACCGTATCGGTATAGATCGCGACCGTATAGTCATCGATCTTCTCGATGTGATCCATGTTGTTCGTCCGCGCGCGAGCGCGGGCGAAGTTCAGAGGGTTGAAAGCGGGACTGTCCTTCGAGATGAGCCGATTGATGTTCCAGATGGCGGCGTCGGCATTCCACGCGCAGCCGTCATGAAACTTGACGTCACGGCGCAACTCGAAAATCCATTTCTTCGGATTGCCGGGATCGACATGCCAAGCGGTCGCGAGCGCGGGGCGAAGATCGGCTTCCTGGTCGCTATGCGACAAATCCCAGTTGATGAGGCCGTCATAGAGATTGAAGCCGACGAAGCGATAGCCCTCGAAGCCTTGGTCAGGCTGCCCGGCCCAGTCGGGTATATCGCCAGCGGTCATGGCGATGCGCAGCACCGATTCGCTATGCGCGGCTGTCGGCCCCATGGCCCAGCCAAACACCACCGCCAAAACGGCGGCCACGCGGGATCTCTTCCACGGCATCTTCATGTGCAACACCTCGTTGGTTGAGAGCAAGCGGACGCGCTCTCCCTGTCACGGGTTGCACATGCAATTGACGTGCCCTCGATCGCGCGATCGAGCCAATCGCGCGGCAATTGCAGCACGTTGTTTCCGCCTCTCACGCCGATTTCGGGCGTCGTCCTCACGCGAAATTTCCTGCGCATCGTCGTGCCTGCCGAGAAGATGGGCGCCGACTGTCACTTTTTATGCAGCACCGTTCAGCGACGCGCATCGTCGCCTCATGAATCGACGCCATAGGAGTGCGCGTCCTTGGCATGGGGATTGCGAGATGGGGAACGGCAATTGATCGGCGGTTTGTCTCATGTGGTATTACGCGGCGAGACGGCTCCTGCTGGCGATCCCGATCGCTCTCGGCGTGACCGTCATCTGCTTTGGTCTCGTTTATCTCGCGCCGGGCGATCCGGTTCAGCTGCTGCTGCCGCCCGACGCGACCCAGGCCGATGCCGCTTATTTGAAAAAGGCCTACGGGCTCGATAAGCCGATTCCGATTCAATATGCGAAATGGCTTGGACGCGCCGTCACAGGCGATCTCGGCGTCTCGATCCAGACCAACCGGCCGGTCCTCACCGAGGTGCTGCGCGCACTGTCGCATACCTTGATCGTGTCGATCGGCGCGGTTCTCGTCGCTTTTCCGCTTGCCTTCGCGCTCGGAACGCTCGCCGCCTCCTATATCGGCGGCGCGCCGGATCGCATCGCGACCGGCGTTTCCGTGGTCGGCGTCAGCATCCCGAATTACTGGCTCGGCATCGTTCTGACGATCGTGTTCGCCGTTCAGCTTCGCATCTTGCCGGCGACGGGCATGGGACCCGACGGCTCCGACAGTTTCGATCTCACGAGCTGGGCCCAGCTCCAATATGCGATCCTGCCGGTGCTCACCACGGCGCTCGTGCCGCTCGGCATCGTGATGCGCAGCACCCGCGCCGCCGTTGCCGAGACGCTGTCCCAGGATTTCATCCAGACCTTGCGCGCGAAGGGCCTCAGCCAGCGCGGCGTG
>CAYMNX010000417.1:0-6682 GCA_964391905.1 uncultured Rhizobiaceae bacterium | reverse complement strand
AAGGGGAAATCGTTGGAAACAACGGAATCCACTAATATTTTAATCGCTTATCAGCCATCGGCACCATCGACAGACGCCGCACGAATCTAATTCGAATTATGAGGATTATTTATTAATATATTGAAAATAAAATAAAAATTTTTAATGACGTAATCCGATATCGCCCGCCCAGCAGGGAGGTCCCCGCCTTCACCTTCAACCAGTTTAGTGGGTATGGGCTTCAACAGCCTAATCCACAATGTTTCTGTGCCCACTGGATGTCGGCCTCAAGGCCGCACCTCGACCGACCGGCTTGACGGCAGGGGGCATGAACGGGCTCGGCTGGTGCCCTCAGCAAGTTTGAGCGAGACTCGCCCTTCGGGTCTCTGCGCCTGCTTTTCTACCCGGAGAAGGATTGCGTCAGGCCGCCGCTTTCTTGCCTGTTGCCCGGCCGGAGAGGACGCCCTTGAGGAGGACGAGGAGCGGTTCCAGATGCTCGGAAGGAAGGCGGCGATTGGGGAAATTGGTGGTCTGAATGTCCCAACAATTCACCGCGTGGCTCATTTTGCTCAGCGAGTCACCCATCCTCCAATAAACACTCTTCGCGCCGCGCAGGAATGTAATGAAATTACCGGGATCGGAACTTTCGACGAATTTGGCATAGACCGCGTCGTAATCCCGCGTGTAGCTCTCGACGTCCTTCCAATGGTCGCGCAACCGCTCGACCACGCCGCGGCGCGTCTGATCGATATAGTCGTGGACCGCCTTGGACACGAGCTCGCGCTCCTGGGCGCCGTCTTTGAGCCAGCGTGCAAAGGCCTCGCGGCTCTCCCTGGTCCGGGCGTATTCGTAGCAATAGAAGATGATCCCTTTCCATGCGGCGAAGATGGCCGGCGCTTCGTCTTCGGGAATGCGGAAGGCCTTGATCAGATTGTCGAGCGCCGAAGTGTCCTTCGCTTCCCAAATCTTGTCGACCAGCTGCGACACTTTATGGGCGACGGATTGCTCGCTGCCGTAGGCGGCGCGGACCAGCGGCTCGATCTTGCCGCGAATGAATTCCTGAATGGCGGCGCGCTGCGCTTCCTCGATCTCGAAATAGCGCTCGTTGACAGTGAGCCCTTCCAGCTCCAGCGCGTCGTGCATCAAGAAGACATCAAGCGAGGGCAGCTTGTCGAGGATGTTGAGAATCTTCAGGTCGCGATCGAGATCCTCCTTTGCGACTTTCGCGCCGTCGAAGCCGAAATGCTGGTTCAGCACGTCCATCAGCTGCTTGCTGTGGCAGAAGACGGAGCGGCCGCCTTCGTAGACATTCGCCTCGTTATAGGGGATGTAGAGCTTCGTTCCGACCGCGAAGCCCGAGGGATGCGGATCGACCCGCTCGTCCGTCAGCGGCTCTTTGATCAGCACGAGCGTGTTCATGCTCGGGTTCTTGAAGAACAGCCGGTCTTCGATCTTCTGGCGCTCGAGGCGGCGCGCCAGATCGTTGCAGTTGAAGACCCGTGACGAGCCGATATCGAGCTCGGGGCGAAGATACGTACCTGCTTTGGCCATCGTTGCGTTCCTGCCCGACCGGGCGTCCCTTTCGCGCCGGCGAAAGCGAATGCCTCGCCGGAGCCGATAAGGTTACGATGGAATGATTGTCGAAAGGCAAATAGCGCCGGTAAGGGTCCGTTAACCAAGACCCTGTCCCTAGGGTAGCCGCTTTGCCGCCTCTTCGATAAGGCTCAGATCGACATATTTTCGGATATCGATCGGCGCCCGGATGAAGCCTTCTTCGCGTTCCAGATCGATATTCGACTGCAGCGCTTCGAGATTGGGCCGTCCGTTCGGGTCGCGATAATAATCGTTTCTCGTAAAGAGCCATGAATCGAACACCGCCGGCGGCAGCTTGCTGAAATTGGCCGCGATCTGCACCGCTTCCGCATGGTTGCGCGGATCGGTATAGAACCGTACGACACGCAGATAATCCTCGAGCAGATCGACGAGCGCCGCGCGATTCTTGTCGATGAAGCTCTTGCGCGCCACCCAAATGCCAAGCTCCGATGGCCCCATCGCGTCGCGTTGCGTGAACAGAACCTCGGACTGCGCCCGGAGCTCGGGGTCTTCCGAGAATGGCAAGACGCTCGGGATGAGCGCGACCTTCTGCTCGGCGAGCAGCGCCTTCATGTTGGGAAACGCGCCCTCGATCGTGGTCACATCCTTTTTGGGATCGATGCCATGCCGCGTCAGCATCGCGCGCATGGCAATGTCGACGGCGCTGCCCGCGGCGTTGGTCGCAACCACCTTCCCTTTCAAATCCTCGACCGTCTTGATCGGCCCGTTCTTGCGGACGACGAAGACCTGACTGTAATAGCCGGGCGCGCCGTCCTGGATCTCGTCGGCGATGAGGCGCGCATCCTCGAGGCCGGCATTCTCGATGGCGAGAGGAAAGGACGAATAGCCGAGCAGGGCGATGTCGATATCGCCGCTCGCGAGCGCCGTGATCATCGGTGTGCTGCCTTGAAAGTGCACAGCATCCATCACATAGGATTTCCCATTGTGCCGCGCGATGCCGTCCTTGGCGAAGAGGATCGAGGCGATATTCGAGACCGGAACGATCCAGGAATTCGCGATCTTCACCGGCTCGGCTGCTGCCGCTTGCCCGCCTGACGCGTCGAAGAAAACGATCGCGAGAAGGCCGGTGAGCATCGCAAAGTGTCGCCTCATATCCGTTTTCCTCTCAAGGCCTTTAAATTGTGATTTCGGATCGATACGTCTTACGCCATATCCGCGGCCTCGGCATGGAGGCGCAATAGCGCCGGGATGGTTTCGGGCTTGCGGCGCCCGAAACCGCATTCCGTGCCGATCGCGAAATCGCGTAGGTAGCGGCACGCTGTCCCCATCCGCCGCCGCGTTCCCTCAATCCCGTCGGTATAATGAACGAGGCCGAGGGCAAGCTCGGTTTCGCGCGGCAGTTTAAGCTGGCGCAGCGGCTCGAAATAGGCATCATCCGATCGGTCGCGCGGTACCGGCATATGGATCAAATTGATCGGCCGCTTCACGGCGCCGGCCAGGCGATGCGCCATCTCCACCATATCGCCCATATCTGCGGGCTCGACCACATGACGATGGTTGCTGTCGCCATAGCAGAAATGGAACAGCAGATCGATGTCGGCCGGTACGCGATTGGCAAGCCGTGCGAGGATTTCGGTGAAGCTTGTCTCCATCGCCTCCTTGGTGTCACCGTAAGTTCCGGTCTCGCCGCGCTGCAGCCGCGCGAAGACGGCGGAAGCGACGTCGAATTGAATAGCAAGCTCGTCATGCGGAATGGCGGCCGCGAGCTTGTCGATCTCGCGCCCAAGAGCCTCGTTGTAGATCGGATCGATCGCTGCTTGCAGCTCGTCGACGACGAATAGCCAGATCACCGAATGGGCAGGAACGAGATCGACCTGGAAGCGTGTCGCGGGTGCGATCTTGCCTTGCTGCTTGAGGCGCCGGAACACCGCATAGGATTGGCGGGCGATATCGGCATAGAAAAGATCGTCGATGCGGAAATCGGCGAGCGAGGCGCCCTTCTTCAAGCGATAGCGCCGCCGCGGTGGCGCCGTCGCGTGAAGCTGGAAAATCTCATCCGACGGCTCGAAGGCGGAGTGCTGCGAGAAGACCGGTTCGAGCCAGGTGATCCAATCGAGCCGCTTGCCGGTCTCGCCATCTGGGATGCGTTTGATCCGCGGCCCGAACGCGGCGCTGACCCGGGTAAAGACCTCTTCCGCATTGGCCATCGGCACCGAGCCGACAAGATAGATCTGATGCCCGGACATTCTCGCTCCCTGTTCTCTTGTTGATCGTGGCAGACGAATCTAACCGCGTTTTGCCGCCTTTCGGCAAGCGCCAATCGCACCCTTGCCTGTCGTGGTAGAATGCGACGAATGAACCGTCTTCCCGTCCTCATCGCCGGCGCCGGGCCTGTCGGCTTGTGCTTGGCGATCGACCTTTCCTGGCGCGGCGTTCGCAGCCTCGTTGTCGAACCGCTGCACACGGCTCACCCGCATCCCCGCGCGATCTCGATCGGCGTCCGGACCATGGAGCATTTCCGCCGCCTCGGCCTCGACCAGAAGACCATCGATGCCGGCGTGCCGCGCGATCGCGCGCTGGACGTCGTCTATGTGACGCGCATGCTCGGGCGCGAGATATTTCGCTTCCCGATCCCGTCGATCAACGATCTCGAGCAGCACCGTGACGAGCTCGCCCGCACGACACCCGAGATCGCTGCCTCGCCCTATTACAAGACGTGGACCGCACAGGCGCCGCTCGAGCGCATGTTGCGCGTTCACCTCGCGACCTTGCCGCAGGCGGAATTGCGCACCGGCTGGCGCCTTCAATCCTTCGAGGAGACCGACGACGGCGTGCTGGCGCTCCTCGTCGATATCGAGAATGGGAGAGAGGAGCGCATAGCGGCCGACTATCTCGTCGGCTGCGACGGCGCGAACAGCGTCGTGCGCGCCGGGCTCGGCATCGCGCTCGAAGGCCGCGGTACGCTAGGGCAGGCTTGCGGCCTCTATTTCCGCGCACCGGGCTTGGAGGCACGGCTCGGCGTGCGACCCGGCGTCATGTATTGGATCCTTGCGCCGGGCTGCGCCGGCGTGATCTACACAATCGACGGCGGCGACGAGTTCGTCTTCAACCGCTATTTCGGTCCTGGCGAGAGCGCCGATCCCGGCGATCCGGTCGCGCTCCTTCACAAGGCCATCGGCGCGCCTATCGACATCGAGATTCTGTCAGTGCAGAACTGGCTGCCGCGGCAACTGGTGGCGACGCACTATGCCTCGCACCGCTGTTTCCTTGCTGGCGATGCATGTCATCTCTTCGTACCGACCGGCGGGTTCGGCATGAATACGGGAATCGGCGACGCCGTCGATCTGGCTTGGAAGATCGAAGGGACGCTCGCCGGCTGGGGCGGACCCCGCCTTCTCCCGAGCTACGCGGCGGAACGACGTTCCATCGGCCTCCGCAACACGCTCGAAGCGGCCGATAATTACGACAAGAGCGGCGCGATCTTTGCGGTGCCTGCGGCGATCGAGGCGGAAGGCCCGGCGGGCGATGGCGTACGCGCGAAGCTGGCGGCGCAGCTTCCGCCCAAGATCAAGCATTTCGCGCCGATCGGCGTGCATCTCGGCTATCGCTACGAGGATTCGCCGATCATCAGCCCCGACGGCACGCCAGCGCCCCCGCTCGAAAGCGCCAGCTATCAGGCGACATCACGCCCCGGCCATCGCGCGCCGCATGGCTGGATCGACGGCGGCCGCTCGACGCTCGATCTCTTCGGGCGCGGCTTTTACCTCCTGCGCTTCGGCAATCCAAAGATCGACGTTTCAGCGCTCATGGAGGCAACGCAAGCGGTAAGGCTGCCATTGCAAATTGTTGATCTCGACAACGCATCGCTCGCGCAGCTTTACGAGCGACGTCTGGTGCTGGTTCGACCCGACGGACATGTCGCCTGGCGCGGCGATAATTTGCCGCGCGATGCGCACGCGCTGATCGATACGATTCGCGGCGCCTGATCAACCACCGCATAATCACAGGCACGCAGCATCGATCCCGCTCTTACTACCCGTGAGCACGGCGAGAGCGGAAGAGCCTATGAGAAAAGATATTGGTGGCGACTGCCGGGCATGGGCCGTGACGATGTCTCTCGCGCTGGCATAGGTGAGCTTTCCCCTCCCCGACTCACCTCTCATTGATCGCCTCTCTCAGACAGGACTGATTCTCTCGCTGCCGACCAAGGAGGCTCTCGATAGTTTCGTTGAATGAACGCGTCCCGCTGCTATGCGCTCGCGTCGACCCACGCGCCGGCCAGAATCGAATCCGTCGTCGACAATCGTAATATTCACCGGGTGCTGAATGCCGGCGCCACTTCTTCCATGAACCGCGCCATTTCCTCCTTAACCTGCCCATGCGGCTTCAGGCCCACGTTGAAGTATAGAATCACCTCATCGAAGCCGATCGCTTCCATTTTCTTCAGCGTCTCGATGATACGTGGCGCTTTGCCGAGCAGGATGGCTCGGTCGTCGAGATCCTCGGGCCGCGTTCCCCTCATACGCTCTTTGAAATCATGATAGTAGTCGTAGCTCTTTGGTGCCGTATCGCGATCGCCGGGCGAAACGGCACCACCGCACTCCCGGGCGTAGCGCATCTGCCGCTCGCGCGCCGCGCGTTCCTGCTCCGGCGTGTCGGCGAAGTGGATGAAATAGCTTGAAATGAGCTTGCCTGGCTTTGTTCCATATTTGGCGCAGGCATCGCGGTAGTAGCGCGCGGCCTCCGCAACGCCGCCGAGCGTAATCGTGGCGGCAAAGGCGGCGATCACCAAACCGAACCCATGACGCGCGGCCAGCTCGACGGTCGGTCGCGAGAACGACGCGACGTGGATGGGGATAGTCTCTTGCACCGGCCGCGGCGTGATGATGACGTTATCGAAGGCGTAATACCTGCCACGATGCGAAATGGGTTTGCGGCTGGTCCATAGTCGATGAACGATGTCGAGCCCTTCGGCGAAGACCGCACTATTTTCGGCAAAATTGGCGCCCAGCGGCTTGTACTCGCCATAATCGTAACCACGCCCCGTCGCGAAATCGACGCGACCGCCACTCAACAGATCGAGCGTCGCCCATTGCTCGGCGACACGGATGGGATGATGCAGCGGCAAAACGGTGACGGCCGGCGCCAA
>CAYMNX010000416.1:0-7602 GCA_964391905.1 uncultured Rhizobiaceae bacterium | reverse complement strand
GGCGGCAGGCCGTAAGCGGCAAAAGGGGTGGTGAAGGCGCCCGGCGCGGCGCCGAAGCCGCCGATGCCGGTGGCGATGCCGCCGCCGCCCGTGGCGCCGACGGCGCCGGTGCCGCCGGGGCCGAGCGCCGGCACGCCGGTGCTGATGCCCGAGACTTGCGCCGCCGCGTCAGCGCCGCCGAGCGCCAAGCCGGCCAGCGCGAGACTGCCGCCGATCCCGACGATCCGCTTGCCGCGCGCTCTGTTCTTGTTCTTCGCCCGCCCGCGACCACTGCCCCGCATCGGGTCCCCCGACCTCACTACCGATTACGGTAGTCATAATATCCAAATCCCTCCTGCAAAGGAATCTGCGGGGTCTTGTTGAGCACGACGCCGCCGAGCTTGGGCCCGATCATGGCCAAGGCCTCGCTGATCGCCGTGCGCGAGGTGCGCTCGGCCTCGACCACGAACACCACCTGGCCGACATGCTGCGCCAGCACCATCGCTTCCGAGCGCGCCAGCATCGGCGGCGAATCGAACAGGATGACGCGATCGGCATAGCGCTTGGCGATGTCGTTGACG
This sequence comes from uncultured Rhizobiaceae bacterium, assembly GCA_964391905.1. Lineage (GTDB taxonomy): Bacteria > Pseudomonadota > Alphaproteobacteria > ATCC43930 > CGMCC-115725 > CAIKMD01. The sequence goes on along the minus strand of CAYMNX010000416.1, from coordinate 7,042 downwards.
AAGCGCGACATGCGCGCGCTCGCCAACAGCTCGGAGGCCCCCGGCCGCGGCCGCCCCGCCGGCAGCACCACCAGATTCTCGATATTGGTGCGGATCATCACATCGGCGAGATCGAGCGTGCCGTCCGACACCACATCGACGAGCCCCGTCTCGGCCTCGATGCCCAGCACCCGTGGGATGCTGGGATTGGCGACGTCGGCATCGATCAGAAGCACATGGACATCGTGCTCCGAGGCCATGCTAAGGGCGAGGTTGGTGGCGATGAAGGTCTTGCCCTCATTGGGATTGGCGCTCGTCACCATGATCAGATTCGAGTTCTCGACCTCTTGCGCGCCGCGGGCGAAGGCGGCGGCGAGGAGCGGCCGCTTGATGAGGCGCAGCTCCTCGGCGAGCGGCGTCTGATCGACCGGCAGGGCAAAGCCCTTCTCCTTCAGCCGCGCGAAATCGATCGTCGCCTGGCGCCGCGTCTCGCGCTTGGCGAGGGGGCGCAGCCCCGCGCCGCGCGCCACGCCCGGCCGCGCCTCGCTCCGCGCCGCGAGGCCGAGCTTTTCCTCGATCAGCGTCATGTCGAGCCCGTTCGCCGCCGCGCTCTCCGCCGGATGGCTCGCCGCCCCGCTCGCGCCTTCGCGCGCCGCCAGCCGCTCCGCCGCCTTCTCGACCAGCGACTTGCCCGGCTTCAGCCCCAGCCGCTTGCCGGCCCGCTCGATGATGTTCATCCGCTTCTTCCTCTCGTCACACGCCGGGTTGGAGCAGGCCTTGGATCGCGATGATGCCGACGCAGATCACGATCAGCCCCAGCGAGGCCGCAACGAACCCCCACGCGCCGAGCGCGCGTTGCCGCTTCTCCGCCGCGGTCGTCACCCGCGAGATCCCGCCCAGCACCGGCAGCGCCACCAGCTCCTTCAGCTGGCGCACGCTGAGGATCGAATCGTCGACCTGGGTCAGGAGAAAGGCAAAGGCGCCGCCGGCGAGAATGCCGCCGATCAGCACCACGGCGAGAAGCAGCGGCCGCTTCGGCGCCACCGGCTTCAAGGGCGCCGCCGGCGGATCGACCACGCGGAACTGCACCGTCTGCGTCTGGGTCTGCAGATCGCTGCCGATCTTCGCCGATTCGCGCCGGTTGAGGAGCTCGTCATAGGCCTTCTTCGTCACGTCGTAATCGCGCATCAGCTTCTGCAGCTGCGCCGCGATCTCCGGCACCTCCTTGGCGAGGCCCTGCCACTTCTCGACCTCGCCCTGCTGCCGCTTGAGCTTCGATTCAAGACTCGCGATCGTCGTATCGAGCGTCACCAGCTGGATCTGCAGCTGGTCATAGACGGGGTTGGGCGCCATGGTCTTGACCCCCGCCGGCTGCGGCGCCGCCGGCGTCGCCGCGTCCGCGCTTTGCGCCGCCGCCGCATCCTTCTTGGCCTGCTCCAGCAAGCGGCGGGTGCGGATCACATCGGGATGCTGCTCGGTGTCGTTCTCGAGCAGCGTCCGCAGCCGCTGCTCGAGATCGGCGACGCGCGCCGCCGCCGTCGCATCGCCGCCGATGGCGCCGCCGCCGCCCACCGGCGGGCCCGCGCCAAAATCCATCGGCCCCGCATTCACGCTCTCCACCATCTGCGGCACGCTGTCGAGCTGCTTGGCCAGGACCGCGCGCTGGTTCCGGTCGTCGTCGAGCTCCGCCTGCGTCTTGGCGAGCTCGTCGCGCGCCTGCTGCAGCTTCGTCCCGTAATTGTTGTCGCCCGGCAGATAGCCGATGTTCTTCGCCTTGAAATCCGCGATCCGCTTGTCCTGCTCGTCGAGCTGCTGGGTGTAGTTGCGCAGCTGCTCGTCGATGAAGCTCTTCGCCGAATCGATGTCCTGGCGGCTGTTGCCGAGATTGCTCTCGACGAACACCGTCAGCAGCGACTGCACCACCCGCGTCGCCGTCTCGCGCGACGGCCCCGTATAGGAGATCGTGAACAGGTTGCGGCCTTCCCCCGCCACCACCGTCCGCCGCCGCAGGTCGTTGATCACATCCTCGACCTCCGCCGGCGAATGCGCCGCGAGATCGAGATCCGCCATGTGGCTGACCCGCTGCAGGTTCGGCCGGCTCAGCAAGGTCCGCTGGATCAGATCCACCTGCGTCAGCACGTTGCTGTTGACCGCGATCCCCTGCATCAGCGGCCGCAGCATCGAATCCGTATCGACATAGATCCGCGCCGTCGCCTCGTAGCTGTTCGGCAGGTACAGCACATAGGCCCAGCCGAGAAGGCAGAACCCCCACGCGATCCCCGCCGCCTGCCAGCGCCGCCGCCACAGCGACCGCGCATGACCCAATGCAATCGTCTTGACGCCAATCACTGGCGTTGCTCCTTTGCTCCAAAACCTCGGATCGCCATCCCCGATCGCTTGCCCGTCGCGGCGCCGCCCCTCGCCCGAGGGGCCTCCCGCATCTTCCGCCGCAAGGTCTAAGGTTCGGTGAATCCTAAGTGTGCGTTAATCACCCTTGCCGTCCCATCACAGCCCGCGCCAGCCCAAAGCCGCCGCGCCGCCGCCAAGGTGCTTCGACTCCACACTCCCTTCAGGGCCGCATCCCGGCACCGCCTTCTGCCGTACACGACCTTCCTCAGGAAGGAACCACAAAGCCACCAAGGCGTGAAAAGGACCGCTTCGCGGCCCTTTAATCATTAAATCCTTCTTCGTGCCTTGGTGTCTTGGTGGCTCAAAACTCTCTCCTTCATGCGAGGCCGCGCCCGTTCTCCGCTGAACGCTAAGCGCCGCCCTCGCCCCGAACCAGTGATCTACGTCACGCGCGCCGCTGCTTATCCCCTAAAATCATGACACAGAAAGCGAGAACCACGCCTGCGGGAGCATGGTCCGAAGGACCATGCGACCAACAAGACCCCTCAGAACCATGCTTGCGGGATGATCAGCACGTCGCCCGGCAGCATCTGCACATTGGCGCTCACATCGCCGTCCTTGATCAGATCCGCGATCCGCACCCGGAACGATTCTTCCTTGTCCCCGACCGTGCGCACGATCGTGCTCCGGTTCCCCGCCGCATAGAGCGTCAGCCCCCCGGTCGCGATCATCACATCGAGCAGGGTCATGTTGTCGCGATAGGGGATCGCCTGCGGATGCGCCGCCTCGCCCACCACCCGCACCTGCCGCGAATAGGGCCCGTTGAACGAGGTCACGATCACCGTCACGATCGGGTCCTGCACATACTTCTTGAGCTCGCTCTCGATATCGCTCGCCAGCTGCGTCGGCGTCTTGCCCGCCGCCACCAGATCCTGCACCAGCGGGATCGAGATCCGCCCGTCCGGCCGCACCGGCACCGATTGCGACAGCTCCGGATTGCGCCACACGAAGATGTTCAGCGTGTCCAAGGGCCCAATGAAATAATCCGGGCTCGGATCGTAGCTCACCGCCTTCGCCGGCGGCAGCGTCGGCCCCCCGCACGCCGTCACCAGCAGCATCACGCCCAGCGCCAAAAAACGCGCCGCCTGCACCACGACCTGCTTCATTCCTTGATTCCCCTAATCACCCCGAGCCCCGACCGGCGGGGCGCCATAATGCCACGCTCGCCGCGCCAGGCCAATCTCTCTGCTCAAGCGGTCGGCTCTCGGCTGTCAGCTATCAGCCGTCAGCGGTTAACCGTTAACCGCCCAGCCCCAAGAAAATGTTAAAGCCGGCGTGTCAAGCTCTCAGCTCTCAGCTCTCAGCTCTCAGCCGTGATCCTTGGCGCGCTCCTCGTTCTCCGCGCCCGGCCCGAAAGCTTATAGCTGACAGCTGATAGCTGACAGCTGACAGCTAAAAGCCGCCCCCTCCATCACACCGAGAATTAACCTCTCTCCCCGACACTGCGGCGCGCATCAGGTCCCGCGTTTTACCATTGCGAGCCCGCGCGATTTAGGCGAGCCTCGCCCCGCTCAGCGAAAGAATGATCCCCGCCATGTCGCAACCGCTCACCGTCAGCATCGTCGGCCTCGGCTATGTCGGCCTCCCCCTCGCCGTCGCGCTCGCCCGCCACTTCCCCACCATCGGCTTCGACATCGCCAAGAAGCGCATCGCCGAGCTCAAGGACGGCATCGACCGCACCGACGAGGTCGATCCCCAGGTCCTGCGCGCCAGCGCCTTGCGCCTCACCCATGACGCCGCCGACATCGCCCCGAGCGACGTCGTCATCGTCACCGTCCCGACCCCGGTCGATGCCAACAATGAGCCCGATCTCGGCGCCGTCCGCTCCGCCTGCGAGATCGTCGGAACCCACATGAAGAAGGGCGCCATCGTCGTCTTCGAGAGCACCGTCTATCCCGGCGTCACCGAGGACTTCTGCGGCCCCATCCTCGCGCAGCGCTCCGGCCTCACCGCCGGCCGCGACTTCTTCCTCGGCTACTCCCCCGAGCGCATCAACCCCGGCGACAAGGAGCACACCGTCGAGCGCATCACCAAGGTCATCGCCGGCCAGACCCAAGCCGTCGTCGACACCCTTCGCCGCGTCTACGGCGCCGTCAACAACGGCAACCTGTTCGTCGCCCGCGACATCAAGACCGCCGAGGCCGCCAAGGTCATCGAGAACGCCCAGCGCGACATCAACATCGCCTTCATCAACGAAGTGACGATGATCTTCCAGAAAATGGGCCTCTCCGCCCATGACGTCCTCGACGCCGCCGCCACCAAGTGGAACTTCCTGCGCTTCACCCCCGGCCTCGTCGGCGGCCATTGCATCGGCGTCGACCCCTTCTACCTCGCCCACCGCGCCGTGGAGCTCGGCCACGAGCCCGAGATCATCCTCGCCGGCCGCCGCATCAACGACGGCATGGGCACCTACATCGCCCGCTGCGTCGACGAGCGCGTCCCCAGGCGCTCGCGCATTCTCGTCCTCGGCCTCACCTTCAAGGAAAACGTCCCCGACCTGCGCAACTCCAAGGTCGTCGACATCATCACCGCCCTCCAGAAGATGGGCCACATCGTCACCGTCCACGACCCCCTCGCCGATCCCGAGGAAGCGCACGACCATTACCGCATCCCCATGCTCAAATCCCTCGACGGCATCGCCCCACAAGACGCCGTCATCGGCGCCGTCGCCCATACCCCCTATACCCTCTTCACCCCCCAAACCTTCGCATCCCTCCTCAAGCCCAACGCCCTCCTCGCCGACGTCAAAGCCATCTGGCGCAACATCCAACTCCCAACCACCATCTCACGATGGCAACTCTGAACCTTAAAGCGCGACCGCTCTCGCGGCGCGTGATCGGTTCTTGCCGTCGACCGCCGCGAGCCAGCAAGATCCATCGCCACGGTGATGTGGCCGACGAGATAAGCGAGCGATGTCAGAAACGACAACGCGACCTTATCGCCGAGATTCATATCGAAATGGGTGAGCACCCATCGTACGAGCAAATAGCTCAACCAGGTGCCGGGAACAAAGATGGCGCCGACGAGCAGTGATGGCATAAGCGTCTCCGTGTGAGCGGGGTTCGGTTCGGGATCATTCACGCGCATCGATCCCGCGCCGAGTATATCCTGCGGCCATGAAACCTCGCGGTGATTCTTCGCCGCACCGCGTGGCGCCGAACCACATCGCGCCAGTGCTGCAGGCGCCATCTTCGCCGTTCGCGTTTGGTTAAAGAATTCCTTGTAAGCCAATTGCAGCGAAGAACCGGCAGGGGAAATTTCTTGTCCGTTGCGCTCGAAGCGATCCGCCGCGTTAGGCCGCGCGGCACGAGAGTGACGCAAGCGCGTCTTTGGCTTGCGGTGATGCGCGCAAGCTTCGCGCTCGCGCTGCTTGGCCTTTGCACCGTCCCGTCTTGGGCGCAGCTGACCACGAATGTCTACGACCGCGTCCTCATGATCCGCATCGGAAACAATTACGGTACCGGCTTCACCCTCGATGTCGACGGGCGCCAATATCTCGTGACCGCAAAGCATGTCGTCGCCGGTCTCGCCCCCGACGACGTTCTTTTGATCTATCGAAACAATGCCTGGGCGCCCGTTCCGGTGAAGGTATTTCGTTGCGATGATCCCGTCGATATTGCCGTTCTCGTGCCGCCGTCGCAGCTGACGGTCAGCCTTCCGCTCGAAGCGACGATGAAGGGCGTCCGCTACGGACAGGACATGTATTTCGCCGGCTTTCCCTATCAGCTGCATACCAATGCGCCGTCTTTGAACGGCGGCTATCCGGTCGCCTTCGTCAAAAAGGCGGTGATGTCGGGCGAGATGAAGGAAAACGGGGCGTCGGTCATTCTTCTCGACGGCTACAACAATCCGGGCTTTTCCGGCGGCCCGCTGCTCTATCGCGATCTCGACCGGACCGCATCGGTATTCAAGGTCGCCGGCGTCGTCAAAGGGTTCCGCGCCGATATCGCGCCCGTCTTCAAGCCCGAGGAGATCAAGCCCGATCAAGTCACCCGCGAGGATGTCGCCAAAGAGCGGATCGTCAACACCCCGGACGGCCGCATCCTGCGCTTGAACGACACGGGAGAGGTCATGAAGCTCAACTCGGATATTCTGGTTGGCTACAATATTTCCTACGCGCTCGACTTGATCCGAAAGAATCCGGTCGGGCCGCTCGTTTCGGACAAATTCCAACCGTGATCGGGCGCGCCTTGCCGCGCATGCGGACTTGTCGTCAACGTTAGACGCGATGATAGCGTCGATACCACTCGATAAAGCGCGGGATGCCGACGTCGATCGAGGTTTTGGGCTCGAAACCAAGATCGCGCTGTGATTCCGTAATATCGGCATAGGAGGCCGGCACGTCGCCCGGCTGAATCGGCAAGAGCTCGACCTCGGCCTTTCGGCCGAGCGCTCCCTCGAGAATCGAGACGAAACGGCGCAATTCCTCGCTGCGATGATTGCCGAGATTATAGGTCCTGACTGGCGGCGCTTTGCCGTCATCGACCGGCGCCCGGTCCAGCGTTGCGAGCACGCCCGCGACGATATCGTCGATATAGGTGAAGTCGCGCCGCATCTCGCCGTAGTTGAAGAGCTTGATCGGCTTCCCCGCGAGGATCGCCTCGGTGAAGAGCCAAGCCGCCATATCGGGCCGGCCCCAGGGCCCGTAGACCGT
>CAYMNX010000415.1:0-7531 GCA_964391905.1 uncultured Rhizobiaceae bacterium | reverse complement strand
CGGTCAGCATGTCCTCGACCGCCTTGATCTGCGCGCGCAGTGACGCGATCGTCACCGCTTCGGTGACGGCGCTGCCGGTGAGCGTCAAATAAGCGGCCTGCAGCTGATAGTTCTGCGCCTCTTCGAGCGCGGCCGCTTGCTCCACCTCGCGTCCGGTCTGGCCGAAGACGTCGAGGGTGTAGCTGACCGTCGGCCCGAGCGAATAGACGTTGAATTGCTTGGGCGGAAATACCGTAATGCCAACGGCTTCGAAGTTATTCCGCTGGCGCTCGGCGCTCGCGCCGAAATCGACCAGCGGATAGAAGCCGCCGGTCGCCACCAGCACGGCCTCGTGCGCTTGCTTGAGGCTCGAAGTCGCGGCGGCGAGCGTGCGATTGCCGTCGATCGCTTGGGTGAGAACCTGATCGAGATCGGGCGAGCGGAAAAGCTTCCACCACTCCGCCGAGATCTCGCGCCCAAGCGCGAAATGCTGTTCGGTGCCGGCGCCCTCGACCGAGGGCACGCTCGGCGTGCCGGTCTGCGAATAGCCGCTATCGGTAGGCGAAAGCGGGCGCTCGAAATCGGGCCCGCTGGCGCAGGCGGCGAGCGATATCGTCAAGCCGACGAGCAAGATTCGCTGGATCATCGCGCTGGTTTAAACGCTGCCGCGACGCGGCGCAAGCGCGCGATGGCTGTCTTGCAGGATCGCGAGAGATCGAGTCGCGCCGTGGTTAACGCGGCAGGTCGGAGCTTCCCATCAGAAATTCGTCGACGGCGCGGGCGCACTGCCGGCCCTCGCGAATCGCCCAGACGACGAGCGACTGGCCGCGCCGCGCATCGCCGCACGCGAACACCTTGTCGCTCGAGGTCCGATAGGTCGCGGTGTCGGCCTTGACATTGCCGCGCGGATCAAGAGCGAGCTTGAGATCGCCGACGATTCCCTTCGGCTCGGCATGGACGAAGCCCATTGCGAGCAAGACGAGCTCCGCCTTGATCTCGAAATTCGTGCCCGGCACTTCTTCCATCACCGGACGGCCCTCATTGCTGGTGCGCCATTCGACGCGCACCGATTTGAGGCTGGTGACATGTCCGTCCTGCCCGGCAAACGCCTTGGTCGAGACCGACCAATCGCGCTTGATGCCCTCTTCATGCGAGCTCGAGGTCCTGAGCTTCATCGGCCAATTCGGCCAGGTCAGCAGCTTGTCCTCATGCTCGGGCGGCATCGCCAGAATTTCGATCTGCGTCACCGATTTCGCGCCCTGGCGGTTGGACGTGCCGATGCAGTCGGAGCCGGTATCGCCCCCGCCGATCACCAGCACGTTCTTGCCGGTGGCGAGAATATCCTCGCCCGCGACCTTCTCGCCTGCGACACGCCGATTCTGCTGGGTCAAGAAATCCATCGCGAAATGGATGCCTTTCAAGTCGCGGCCGGGAACCGGCAGGTCGCGCGGCACTTCCGAGCCGATCGCCATCACCACGGCGTCGTAATTCCGCATCAGCTTTTCGGTCGGCACGTTGACGCCGACATGGCTGTTGGGATGGAACTCGACGCCTTCGGCGCGCATCTGCGCGATGCGGCGGTCGATCACCAGCTTCTCGAGCTTGAAATCGGGAATCCCGTAGCGCAGCAAGCCGCCGATGCGCGCGCCCTTCTCGAAGACGGCGACATCGTGACCGGCGCGCGCCAATTGCTGCGCGCAGGCAAGGCCCGCCGGGCCCGAGCCCACGACGGCGATGCGCTTGCCGGTCCGGTGCGCCGCGACCTGCGGCTCGACCCAACCCTCTTCCCAGCCGCGTTCGGCGATCGAATGCTCGATCGTCTTGATCGTGACGGGTTGCTCGATGAGGTTGAGCGTGCAGGCGGCCTCGCACGGCGCCGGGCAAACTCGCCCGGTCACATCCGGAAAATTGTTCGTGCGATGGAGCGTCGCGAGCGCCGTCTTCGGATCGTTGCGATAGGTAAGATCGTTCCAGTCCGGGATGAGATTGTTGACCGGACAGGCGGTGTGGCAGAACGGCGTGCCGCAATCCATGCAGCGGCCGCCCTGCCGGCGCAACTCATCCTCCGCGAGCGGACGGACGAACTCGCGGTAATGCTTCAGCCGCTCTTCGACCGGTGCGTAGGAACGATCGCGGCGCTGATACTCGAGGAACCCAGTCGGCTTTCCCATGCCTTACTCCGCAGCGCCGACGGCAATGCTGACATCCGGGCGTTCGGTGGCCCGGGCGCGAGCTTGCATTTTCTCCAGGGCGCGGCGGTATTCGACCGGCATGACCTTGACGAAGCGCGACCGATAGCGCTCCCAAGCGTCGAGAATCTCCTTCGCCTTCGGGCTTTGCGTGAAACCGGCGTGGCGCGCGATGAGGCTGTGCAAGAGCCGCGCATCGCTCTGCGTCAAACTGTGCACGACATCGACGAGACCATGGCTTTCGAGATCGCCGCCGCGATGCTCGAGCGTCTCCGCATGGTCGTCTTCATCGGCCAGGGGCTCGAGATCGACCATCGCGAGATTGCAGCGCTGCTGGAAGTTGCCGCTCTCGTCGAGCACGAAGGCAATACCGCCGCTCATGCCGGCAGCGAAATTGCTGCCGGTCTCGCCCAGCACGACGACGATGCCGCCGGTCATGTATTCGCAGCAATGGCTGCCCGCGCCCTCGACGACCGCGACCGCGCCCGAGTTACGCACGGCGAAACGCTCGCCGGCGACGCCGCTGAAGTAGCATTCGCCCGAGATCGCGCCGTAGAGGACGGGATTGCCGACGATGATCGACTTGCCGCGCTCGAGCGTGCTCTGTTTCGGCGGATAGACGATGATCCGCCCGCCCGAGAGGCCCTTGCCGACATAGTCGTTGCCGGCGCCTTCGAGCTCGAAGGTGACGCCGCGTGCGAGGAACGCGCCGAAGCTCTGTCCGGCCGTGCCTTCGAAGCGCGCGCGGATCGTGCCATCCGGCAGGCCGCGATCGCCGAAGCGGCGCGCGATCGCGCCCGACAGCATCGCCCCGACGGTGCGGTTGACGTTGCGGATCGGGAGGTCGAGCTCGACCTTCTCGCCCTTTTCGATCGCCCCTTTGCATTGCGCGATCAGCTGATGATCGAGCGCCTTGCCGAGACGGTGATCCTGCTGCTCGCACTGATAGGTCTTGGTTCCCGGCTCCAACCGCGGCTGATAGAGGACGCGCGACAAGTCGATGAGCCGTGCCTTTGGATGATTGATGTCTTGGCGCTGCTTCAGCTTCTCCGTATGCCCGATCATCTCGTTGAAGGTGCGGAAGCCAAGCTTCGCCATGATCTCGCGCACTTCCTCGGCGAGGAACATGAAGAAGGTGACGACGTCCTCGGGCTTGCCGACGAAGCGCCGGCGCAGCTCCGGATCCTGCGTCGCAACGCCGACCGGGCAGGTGTTGAGATGGCATTTGCGCATCATCACGCAGCCTTCGGCGATGAGGGCGGCGGTGGCGACGCCGAACTCGTCGGCACCCAATAGCGCGCCGATGACGACGTCGCGACCCGAGCGAATGCCGCCATCGACCTGCACCGCGATGCGGCCGCGCAAGCCGTTGAGGACGAGCGTCTGATGCGTCTCGGCAAGGCCCACTTCCCAGGGCTCGCCGGCATGATGGATCGAGGTGAGCGGCGAGGCGCCGGTGCCGCCCTCATGGCCCGAGATCGTGACATGGTCCGCATAGGCCTTGCACACACCTGCGGCGATCGTACCGACGCCGAGCTCCGAGACGAGCTTCACGCTGACCCGCGCCTCGCTGTTGGCGTTCTTCAAATCGTGGATGAGCTGCGCCAGATCCTCGATCGAGTAGATGTCGTGATGCGGCGGCGGCGAGATGAGGCCGACGCCCGGAATCGAATAGCGCGTGCGCGCGATCCAGTCGTCGACCTTGTGGCCGGGCAGCTGGCCGCCCTCGCCCGGCTTCGCGCCCTGCGCCATCTTGATCTGCAGATCCGAGGCGTTGACGAGATACTCGATGTTGACGCCGAAGCGGCCCGAGGCGACCTGCTTGATCGCCGAGCGCATGGAATCGCCGGTCGGCAGCGGCTTATAGCGCTGCGGATCCTCGCCGCCTTCGCCCGTGTTGGAGCGGCCGCCCAAGCGGTTCATGGCAATGGCGAGCGTCGTATGCGCTTCCCACGAGATGGAGCCGAAGGACATGGCGCCGGTCGAGAAGCGCTTGACGATCTCGCGCGCGGGCTCGACCTCGTCGAGCGGCAGTGGCTCGGGCGCATAATTGAAATCGAGGAGGCCACGCAGCGAGATGAGCCCCTGCTCCTGCTCGCCGGCAAGACGCGTGAATTCCTTGAACTTGCGGTAGTTGTTGCCGCGCACCGCATGCTGCAGCAACGACACCGTGTCCGAGGTCCAGACATGGGTCTCGCCATGGACGCGGAAGGCGAGCTCGCCGCCGGGGTCGAGCGCGTCGCGATAATTGGGCGCATCGCCATAGGCGATCCGGTGGCGCCGCACCGTCTCCTCCGCGATCTCCTCGAGACCGGCGCCGGCGATCGCCGAGACCGTGCCGGTGAAATATTTGTCGAGGAATTCGGCATTGAGGCCGATCGCGTCGAAGATCTGCGCGCCGCAATAGGATTGAAAGGTACAGATGCCCATCTTGGACATCACCTTCATAATGCCCTTGGCGATCGCCTTGATATAGGCCTCATGCGCCTCGCGCTCGGAGAGTTCCTTGTCGAAGTCGCGGCGCAACGCCGAAAGCGTATCGAAAGCGAGATAGGGGTTGATCGCCTCGGCGCCGTAGCCCGCGAGGAGGCAGAAATCATGCAACTGCCGCGCCTCGCCGGTCTCGACGACGAGCCCCACCTCGGTGCGCAGACCGCCGCGGATCAGATGATGATGGACCGAGGCGACGGCGAGGAGCGACGGGATCGCGACCCGATCCGCGGCCACCAAGCGGTCCGAGAGCACGATGATGTTGTAGCCGCCGCGGACGGATTGCTCGGCTTGCTGGCAGATCGCGTCGAGCGCCGCCGCCATGCCGGTAGCGCCGTCGGCGACCGGATAGCAAATCGAGATCGTCGAGGTGCGGAAAGTGCCGCCGGTATTGTCCTCGATATGGCGGATCTTCTCGAGATCGATATTGGTGAGGATCGGCTTGTGCAGCTCGAGGCGGATATGCTTGCCGCCGGTCTCGAGGTCGAGGAGGTTCGGCCGCGGACCCACCAACGAGACGAGCGACATCACCAAGGCCTCGCGGATCGAATCGATCGGCGGGTTGGTGACTTGGGCAAAGCGCTGCTGGAAATAGTCGAAGAGCAGCTTCGGGCGCCGCGACAGCACGGCGAGCGGCGTGTCGCGCCCCATGGCGCCGACCGTATCCTCGCCCGAAAGCGCGATCGGCTTCAGGAAGAAGCTGATGTCTTCCTGAGTGTAGCCGAAGGCCTGCTGACGATCGAGGAGCACGTCGCGCGGCGGCGGCATCGACGCGACCTCGTCCGGCAGGGTCTCGATCTTGATCTGGGTCTCGTCGAGCCAGCGCTGATAGGGCTTCGCCGTCGCGATCTCGGCCTTCAGCTCATCATCGTCGATGATGCGGCCGCGCTCCATATCGACGAGCAGCATCTTGCCGGGCTCGAGCCGCCATTTGCGGATGATGCGCTCTTCCGGAACGTCGAGCACACCGGCCTCGGAGGCCATGATGAGATGATCGTCGTCGGTGACGCAGAAGCGCGCCGGCCGCAGTCCATTGCGGTCGAGGGTTGCGCCGATCTGGCGGCCGTCGGTAAAAGCGATCGCAGCCGGCCCGTCCCAGGGCTCCATCAGCGCGGCGTGATATTCGTAGAAGGCGCGGCGGTCCGGATCCATGAGCGGATTTTCCGACCAGGCCTCGGGAATGAGCATCATCAACGCGTGCGGCAGCGGGTAGCCGCCCGCGACCAGGAGCTCGAGGCAGTTATCGAGGGTCGCCGAATCCGAATTGCCGTCGCCGATCAGCGGCCAGAGCTTCTCGAGATCGTCGCCCAGGAGCTTCGAGGTCATCGAATGGCGCCGCGCCATCATCCAGTTGATGTTGCCGCGCAAGGTGTTGATCTCGCCGTTATGGGCGAGATAGCGGAAGGGATGCGCCAATTCCCAGGATGGGAAGGTATTGGTCGAAAACCGGGCATGGACGAGGGCGAGCGCCGATTCCGTGCGCTCGTCCTTCAGATCCTTGTAGAACTGGGCAAGCCGCTCGGCGATCACCATGCCCTTGTAGATGATGGTCCGGGTCGAGAGGCTGGCGATGTAGAAATTCCCGTTATCGGGGAGAGCACGCGCGCGCAGCATCTTATGCGACTGCTTGCGGATCACATAGAGCTTGCGCTCGAGTGCGTCCGTATCGGCGCAGTTTGCGCCTTTTTTGACGAAGAATTGGCGGATGATCGGCGCGTTCGGCCGGATGGTTTCGCCGAGGAAGGAAGGATCGACGGGAACGTCGCGCCAGCCGAGGAAAATCTGCCCCTCGGCGCGAACCTGCTCCTCGATGCCCTGCTCGCAGGCAAGCCGCGTCTCGGGATTGCGCGACAGGAATACCATGCCGACGCCGTATTCACCGGGGACGGGCAATTCGAATTTTAATAGCTGGGCTTCGGCCCGCAGCAGCCGGTCGGGCAGCTGGATCAGAATGCCAGCGCCATCACCGGCAAGCGGATCCGCGCTGACCGCGCCGCGGTGAGCGAGATTGTGGAGGATATTGACGCCATCCAAGATAATCCGGTGGCTCTTGCGATTTTTGATATTCGCAATGAAACCGACACCACACGCATCATGCTCGTAGCGAGGATCGTAGAGTCCTTGCCTCGCCTCCATTCCTTCTTAGCCCCTTTCTCCACCCAGACCTCAAACGGGTGCAAAGCCGCCACGCGCGGCGGCGCCCACAACAGCATCGTGAGCTTGGCCGGACGAGTCAAGAAGTACGTCAGTGGCGCTGACCAAAAAAATTGTCAGCGCGCGGTTGAGGAGACCTTGGCGAGACCCTCGGCGACGCCTGTCCGGCCGCAAGCGACAAGCACGGCGCGTGATATGGCAGGCAGGAGGTGGATTGCAAGAGCGGCGGTTATGCCAAAAGCGAGACCATCCTTGAGAGCGCTCGACCAATCGATAGGGGCGGGGAGGATGGCGAGAATTTTCTTCATCGGACCGGCCGGGGGCTTGCCCGGCATCCACGCGAAAGCGCGGCGGCGGGCTGTTCTTAGAGGGCTGACCCCGAAACAGTGCCGTTGCTTTGTTAAGTTCCGGCTAATCGCCGGGGATTTTAACGACGAAGGGCGTCATCGCCCGGCCGCGCCGAGCGTCAGGACGGCCGCGACCAGCCGGTCGATGTCGCGCTCATCCGTCCGATGATTGACGAGAGCGGCGCGGATCGCGAGCTTGCCGTCGATGACGGTCGTCGACGGGGCGGCAATGCCGCGCTCCTGCAATTCGGCGACGATCGCGGCGTTGAGCCGGTCGGGATTGGCGGCGCGATGGCGAAAGCAGACGATGTTGAGCGCAACGGGCGCCAGCATCTCGAGCCGCGGCTCGGCCTCGACCTTGTTTTTGAGATA
>CAYMNX010000414.1:0-1526 GCA_964391905.1 uncultured Rhizobiaceae bacterium | reverse complement strand
GACGAGCACGAAGCCCGAAGCGCGGCGGCCGGCGAATTCGAGCGGCCGCACATGCGGCTTCGCAAGCGCCTCACGATAACCTTCGCGCCCGACGCGGATCAGCACCGCCGAGCCCGTGACGCCGCAGCACATATTCCCGCTCACTATGAAGCAGAGGCCGCCCATCATCTTCTTTTCGACAACGCCGCGCCGCCCCGCCAGCGCGCGCCGCACCCGTTCGGCGACGGTCTCGTCATAAGCCATGATCGCCCGCTCGCCGCTTATTCGATTGGATAGGGCCCCTCGGCAAAATGTTCGGCATGGTATCCCTTATCGCCGATTTCCTGCGCGAGCGGCGTCCGCACGCTCTCGCCGGCTTTGAGGCGCGCGAGGATGGCATCGAAATCGTAGCGCGGCGCCCATCCCAACTCTTCGCGCGCGCGGTCATTGACATAGACGCGCCCGATGCTCGGAAACATCCTCCAGCCGCGCCGCGCATATTCCGCCGCATAGCCGGGGACGCGCCGGCGCACCACCGCGGGCGCGTCAGAGCGTAGCTCAGCCAGATCCTCGGATCGAAACGGTGTCGTCGCGCTGATGATGTATTTGCGAAAGCCGAGCGCGGGCGCCTTTTGCGCCGCCAGCAGATGCGCGCTCACGACATCCTCGATCGCGACCCGGCGATGAAGATACTCGTTCGCTTTCGCATTGTCGTCGCCATAGGCGTCGCGCACGCTTTTATTATCGTCGGCTTCGGGAAAGAAGCGCGCGGTGCGGAGCACGATCGCGGGAAGCCTCTGATTGCGATGGAAAAGCTGACAGAGATCCTCGGCCGCGGCCTTGGTCGCGCCGTAGATGTTCTTCGGCACCGGCGTCACCTCTTCGGTGACCCAAGCAGCGGGCGCGCCGGGCGGCGGCACGAGCGCATCGCCGAAAACACTGGTCGTGCTCGTATAAACGAAAGCATCGACACCGGCGATCGCGGCTTCCTCGAGCAGCGTGAGCGTGCCGGTGATGTTGGTATCGACGAAATCCTGCCGGCGATGGGTGGCGACATGCGGCTTGTGCAAGGTCGCGGCATGGAAAACCGTACGCACGCCCTTCATGCAACGCTTGACAAGAGCGCGGTCGCCGACCGAACCCAACTGCGTCGTGAAGGGCGACGCCAGGATGTCGAGGCCGATGGTCTCATGCCCGGAATTCTGCAGGATACGGACCAAGGCTTCGCCGAGATGGCCCGCGCTTCCCGTCACCAACACCTTCATGGGCTTTGCCGAGCGGGATCAATAATTGATCGGCCCAATGACTCCGCCGCCGGCGCCGATGGTCTCGCCATTGATCGCGACGCTTTTGGGCGAGGCGAGGAAGGCGACGAGATAGGCGATTTCCGATGCATCGATCAGCCGGCCGATGCTGACCGAGGCCGCGAGCTTGGCCGCCGCGGCTGTGACGAGAGGCTCGATGCCGCCCAGCGCGCCGACCGCCGTCGCGACCACCGACGACCCCGAGGCGGCGTCGCCAAGAGCGGCGATGATCGGCACGAACCG
>CAYMNX010000413.1:0-1869 GCA_964391905.1 uncultured Rhizobiaceae bacterium | reverse complement strand
GCGGAGATGAGAAGATGAGCAAACCGCTGGAGGGCATCCTGGTGGTGGCGCTGGAGCAGGCGGTCGCGGCGCCGCTCGCGAGCTGCCGCCTCGCCGATGCTGGCGCGCGCGTCATCAAGATCGAGCGGCCGGACGGCGATTTCGCGCGTTTCTACG
The DNA here is from genome assembly GCA_964391905.1 of uncultured Rhizobiaceae bacterium. GTDB lineage: Bacteria > Pseudomonadota > Alphaproteobacteria > ATCC43930 > CGMCC-115725 > CAIKMD01. Next base: position 1,713 of record CAYMNX010000413.1, on the reverse strand, counting down.
ATCGCGCCGCGCGCGGCGAGAGCGCCTATTTCGTCTGGCTCAACCGCGGCAAGGAATCGCTCGTGCTCGATATCAAGAGCGCGGCCGATTGCGCCTTGCTGGAGCGCATGCTCGCGCGCGCCGATGTGTTCATCCAAAATCTCGCGCCGGGCGCGGCGGCGCGGGCGGGCTTCGATCCGGCCGTGCTTCGCCGCCGTTGGCCGCGGCTCGTCATCTGCTCCATCACCGGTTATGGCGAGGAAGGGCCTTATCGCGACATGAAGGCCTATGATCTGCTGATCCAGGGCGAGACGGGGCTCGCCTCGATCACCGGCTCGCCCGATGCACCGGCGCGCGTCGGCGTCTCCGTCTCCGACATCGCGGCGGGCCTCAATGCTTATGCCGCGATCCTGGAGGCGCTTTATGCGCGGGAGAAAAGCGGCGAGGGCGCGCTGCTCCAGGTCTCGCTTTTCGCTGCCACCGCCGAATGGATGGCGGTGCCGCTTATTCACCATGCCCATGCCGGCAAGGCGCCCGAGCGCGTCGGCCTGCGTCATCCTTCGATCGCCCCTTACGCCGCCTTTGCGACCGGCGATGGCAAATCGATCATTCTCGGCATTCAGAACGAGCGCGAATGGGCGCGGTTTTGCGCGGTCGTTTTGGATCGCCCGGAGCTCGCGAGCGATGCCCGCTTCGCCGACAATCCCCAGCGCGTCGCGCATCGGGCCGAGCTCGAGGCCATTATTGCCGCGAGCTTCGCCGAACGCTCGCGCGAGGCGATCGCCGCTCTGCTGGAGCGGGCGGGGATCGCCTTCGGCCGGGTCAACACCGTCGCCGATCTCGCCCAGCACCCGCAGCTGCGCTGCCTCGAGACGCCGAGCGCGGCGGGCGACATCGCCGTGCCGGCGCCGCCGAGCTGGGCGGACACCGAGCGAAGCCGGCCGGCGCCGATGATCGGCCAGCACAGCGCCGCCCTACGCCGCGAATTCGCAACCTGAGCCAAGGCCTGCGACATTGCGCCGCAGCAAGCTTGTGCATTGCACTCGGCTTTTTCGCGGAACGATCCGGAATGGCGGAAAACCGCGGAAAAATAATTTACCGGCCGCATGATTTTGAGGTTGATTTGGCAGTCTTACTGCACCATATTGTGCATTGCGGCATCGGTCGTCGCCCGATGACCTGCCGTACGTCTTCTAGGCGTTTCCTCCCTAAACTTGGGCCGTGCCTTTGGGCACGGCCCTTTTTCTTGCCCTTCTTGCTGGTCCGATGATCAGAGTGGCGGCGATGTCGCGCCGTCGCCAAGCGGGCGCTGCATTATCACGCTGTCGACCCAACGTCCGAGCTTGAAGCCGACCGCCGGCAACAGGCCGACGCGCGCGAAGCCGAGCTTCGCGTGGAGCCCGATCGAGGCGGCATTGGCACTGTCGCCGATCACCGCCACCATCTGGCGAAGCCCCGCGGCGGCGCATCGCTCGATGAGCGAGGCGAGCAGCGCCCGACCGATGCCGCGGCCTGTCACCTCGGCGCCGACATAGATCGAATCCTCGACCGTGAAGCGATAGGCCGAGCGCGTGCGATGCGGCGCCGCATAGGCAAAGCCGAGAATCGCGCCCCGCGGGTCGGTGGCGACGAGATAGGGGAGGCCGGCCTGGCAGACCACGGCGCGCCGCTGCGCCATCTCGGCGGGGGCGGGCGGGACTTCCTCGAAGGTCGCGAGCGACGTCCGGACATAAT
>CAYMNX010000412.1:0-10255 GCA_964391905.1 uncultured Rhizobiaceae bacterium | reverse complement strand
CAGGCTCAACCTTCAACCCGCGCTACCGCACCTCGTCATGCCTCATCACCACGATGTCAGACCGCAAGACATCGTGACACGGCGCTTGCACGGCAATCTGGCGGCAGCCGCCGATTGCGGTCCCAAGGATTTCGCGGAGCTTCTCCTCGTACCCGGCGTCGGCGCGCGTACGGTCCGCGCCCTGGCCCAGGTCGCCGAAATCGTTCATGGAGCGCCCTATCGTTTTACCGATCCGGCGCGCTTCTCGGTCGCTCATGGCGGCAAGGACCGCCATCCCTATCCCGTTCCGCTGAAGGTCTATGATCGCACGATCGACGTGCTGAAATCGGCCGTGCGAAAAGCGAGGCTCGGTCAATCCGAAGAACTGGCGGCGATCAAGCGCCTCGACATGGAGGCTCGCCGTCTTGAGCAACATATCTCCGGCCCATCCGTCGAAGCGCTTTTCGCGGAAGAGCGCGCTCGCTCACACGAATATGGCGGCCGCAGCATCTTTGGCGCGGAACCACGACGGAGCGGGACAGCAGATGGCACGTGACCGGTGGGGCGTCAGTCCCTTACGGGAGCGCCGCCCCTAGCCCGGCACAACGCTTTCACGGCACCGCGTCGAACGCTGTCGCCGATGGTTCTATTCCGCGGCTGCGCGTTGCTCGCCGACAACCTTCGCGATCCGGTCGCCGGTCGCTTTGTCGATTGTCGTCGTCCTTTCGCTTCGTATAGGCGGCATGCACGAACCTTCAAGCCGTGGATCGAGTGCGCATTGTCGATTGTTTGCGGCGGCGCGGCAAGTCCGCCCGATTGGCAGCAATCTGGCCAAGTGTCCTGCCAGGCTCGCCCGCGCTACGCGGCAAGCTGCGCCCGCGGCTTCGCGAATTTCAGCAGCGTCGCCAACACGACATTGATGAGCGGCGGTATCGCAAATACGAGGAAGAACGAGACATAGGAGGCGCCGGCGCTGATCAAATAGCCGCCGAGAATCGGGCCGAACGCGCCGCCGAGGCGGCTGAAGCCCATGCCGAAGCCGACCGCCGACGCGCGCATTTCCGTCGCAAACAGCTCCGCCGTAATGATATCGAGGCAGCTGAAGGTGGCGATGGCGCAGAATGTCAGGCCGAATCCAAACGCCATCACAGAGGCTGGACTGGTGGCAAAGGCAAAGAGCACGATAAAAAAACTCGCGCCGAGCCAAAACAGGATGAAGGTCCGTCGACGCTCCCATCGATCGAGCAGCAATCCCATGACGATCGTGCCGATCACGGGTCCGATGCTGACGACAAGCGAATAGGCAAAGGTATTTCGCATGCTGATGCCCCGCTCGATCAGCAGCGTCGGCAGCCACTGCGTAATGCCCCCGGAAACGACCGCGATCATGAAATACATGAGGGCGATGATCACGGTCGCACGGATGCGGCGCGGCGAAAACAACCCCAGCCAATTGCTCTTTTTTTGAAGCGGCTGGATGTCGACCGGATCGATGGCGCCGTCTGCCATTGCGGTATCGATTTGCCGAAGCACCGCAAGCGCCTCCGCCCGGCGATTGTTGGCGAGCAGCCAAAGCGGCGATTCGGGTCCCCAGACCATCAGCAGAAGGCCGAGCAGCGCAGGGAGGGCTCCGATCGCGAAAAAGGCCCGCCAACCGAAAGTCGGAATGACGAAGAGGGCGGCGGCCGAGGCGACGATCCAGCCGAGGAGAAAACACGAGATCACCGCCGCCGCGATCGGCGCGCGGCGGCTTGCCGGAAGAACCTCCATCATCCACGCGACGGCGATCGGAATCAGGCCGCCAAGTCCCAAACCCGTGAGAAAACGAAACGCGACGAACCAGTCGAAATCGGGCGCGTAAGCGGCGGCACCCGTGAAGATCGAATAGGCCAGCGCGCAGCAGGCAAAGGCCTTCTTGCGACCGACGAGATCGGAGAAATAGCTCGCGAGGATGGAGCCGAAGAACAGTCCAAAGAATCCGGCCGAGATCAGGCCGCCGAGTGTTTTCGGATCGAGCGACCATTCGGACTTGATGAGCGGCGCGGCGTAAGCAGTCGCCTGATAATCGAACCCGTCGAACAAGAGGCCGATGGCCGAAATCCAGATCACATGCCAGTGGATCGGCCGCAGCTTCGCTTCGTCGATGATGGAGGTAACAGATCGTCGCATAGAGGTGCTTCCTTCCCTTTAAGTCTTAAGTCCTCGCACTCGATGGGGCGGGCCGATCCATGTCGGGCTTCGAAGCACGGACGTCTCGGGCGCCGTTGCGACGCTCATTGCTTCTCAGAGCCCGAAGCTTCCGCCGCCATTGACGTTGATGATTTCGCCGAAGATGTAGCTCGCGTCATCCGACACGAGAAAGCTGGCGGCTGCCGCGACCTCCTCGGGTTGACCGATGCGTTGGGCGAGCGTTCGGTTGGCAACTCCGCGCAGCGCCTCGGCGCTGTAGGATGCCGTCATCGCCGTCGCGGTCGAGCCCGGCGCCACGGCATTCACGCGGATTCCGGCCGGTCCCAGCGAACGGGCGAGCGCGCGCATCAGGCCAATGATCGCTGCTTTCGACGTGACATAGGCTGGGCCGCCGCGGCCGTTGCCGCCGACACCGCCGACCATGATGGCGTTGGACGTCGTGAGGACGATGGCGCCGCGGCGCTGCGCTTCCATCGCCTGCGCGGCAGCCTGGGAGATCAGAAATGATCCCGTGACATTGACCGAAAGAATGCGGCTGAACTCCTTTTCATCGAGCTCGCGCCAGGTCTTGCTCGAATGCACGGCCGCCATATGGACGAGGCCGTAAAGATGACCGAACCGCTGAACCGCCGCCGCGACGGCCTTGCGGCAGCTTTCGGAATCGGAAATATCGGCCAGCACTTCGAGATAATTGTCGTCGCGCCGCGCCGCAGGCGGGCCGTTCGTGTCCTTGTTGATGTCGACCGCGCAGATCGAGTAACCCTCAGCGAGCAGACGCTCGACACAGGCACGTCCAATGCCGCTCGATGCTCCCGTGACCAGGATTGCTCTTTTCTCCGTCGTCATGGCATCTCCCTTTTGATGAGATTTTTCCGATGCGCCTGTGGCTGCGTCAGCCGCGACTTTCGACCTGCTGCTGCTCCAACGCCGCGACCGGAACCGATGCAAGGCGCGCGGCTTGGCCGGGTGAAGCCGTGTCGCTCAGTCGATCGCCGTGGAAACGCGCGCGGCAGAGTCGAACGAGGACGAAGCAGGCGATCGCGCCGATCGCGAGGGGTATGGTCGGCGCGATGAACAGTTCGGTGGTCGAAAGCTGCATCGCGATCAGCCAAGCACCCAGCATCGGACCGCCGATACCGCCGAGCCGGCCAACCCCAAAGGCCCATCCGGCTCCCGTCGAACGGATGCGCGTCGGGTAGACGAGGCCGGAGGTTGCGTTGAGCCCCAATTGGACCCCGAGAACGCAGAAGCCCGAAAGGAAGACGAAGGCGGTAACGGCCGCGGCGGGAAGGCCGGGCAAGCCGATGCAAGCGATCGCCGGCACGCCGACGGTAAAGAACATCGCGACCGGGACGACTCCGTGCCGGTCGATAAAGCGGCTGACGGTCAGCCCGCCCATCACCCCGCCGACATAGTAGCAAGCGGTGGTCAGCGCGGCTTGCGAGGCGGAAAATCCATTGGCGCGGAACAGCACGGGCATCCAGCTGTAGAGAAAGTAATTGGCCGTCAGATTCGCAACGAACAGCAGCCAGAGAATCGGCGTGATCCAGCCGAGCCCGTCCTGGAACAGCTCGGCGACCGGGACGGCGCGCCGGCGTCGCGCCTCTGACGTAACGAACACGGTGTCGGGCGTGATGTCGAGATCGGGTCGAAGCGTCTTGACGGTGCGACTAAGCTGAAGCCGTGCCTTCGGCCCATCCTTGAGGCTCAGATACTTGATCGATTCGGGAAGCCAGAAGAAGAGTACGACCGCGAGGGCCAGCGGGACGATGCCGCCGACATAGTAAAGTGTCTGCCAGGTCGATCCCGGTACCGCCGCCACCACCACGCCGGGCAACGTGCTGCCCGCGGTGACGCCCATGAACATGAGCACGACGAGCGTCGCGCGCGCGCGTTGCGGGGCAAATTCGGCATTGAGCGCGGTGATGTTCGGAAGCATGCCGCCAAGCCCGATGCCCGTGATAAAGCGGAGGATCATCAATTCATTGATCGAAGTGGCGCTGGCGCAGAGCAGCGTGAACACGCCGAAGATCAGCGCGCCAAGAATGACGGTGAAGCGGCGGCCATAGCGGTCGCCGAGCCAGCCGAGAGCAGGAGAGCCGACGACCATTCCCAACGGACTGGCGCTGAAGACAGGGCCGAGCGCGGCCGGCTTCACATGCCAGGCGGCGATCAGCGCCGGCGCGCCGTAGGAAGCCGCGAGAAGATCGTATCCATCCATCAGCATGACGGCGAAAGAGAGGATCACGATCCGGATCGTGAACGATCCGATCCGCTGTTCGTCGATCAGTCGTGAAACATCTATCTTCATCGCTTCCTTCCTCTCGCTGCGGAGATCCGGCGCCGGTCCCGCGAATTCCGGTTATTTGGGCTTTCTTCGCGGCGGCTCGGTGATGCGCGCCGGAACGCGCCTTTACGTCAGTGGGCTCCTCCCTCGAGGAGCCACCCGAATTTTTCGCGCGCCTTGCGGGCGAGCGCGGGGCTCGGCGTATTGGCGGGCGGAAATTGATCGCGCCAGTGATACGGCCGGCACGCGTCGATCAGCGCGACCGAATGCGTGAGATTGCCCGCTTTGCGTCGCTCGGGCGGGATCCGCGGATCCGCCGGCGAGTCCCAGGCGCCGCTCAGAAACTGAATCGACTCCTTGGGATCGGTTCGCGTCAGCATCGCCCAGATGAGAGCCTCGAGACTGGTGACGTCGACATCGTCATCGGTGACGACGATGTATTTGGAGGCATAGGCAGAGCCGCCGCATTGCGCGGCGATGGTCGCCGCCTGCAAGGCATGGCCGGGATAGCGCTGCTTGATCGACACGCCATGGAACATGCGCGCGCCACCGACTTCGTGGCACCAGACTTGCTGCACCCCGGGGACGCCGGCATTGACCATGTTCTGCTTGATCGTCGCCGACCGCATGACGGCGCGATAGCGCGCCATCTCGTCGGGGCCGGCGCCCATCGGCGGCACGCCGACCAGGATCGGATCGTTGCGGTGGTAGATGGCTTTGATGTCGATGACCGTGCAGGGCTTGGCGCCGCCCGCATAATGACCGCTCCATTCGCCGAACGGGCCCTCGACCAGCTTGCGGTCGGGATGCACATAGCCTTCGATGGCGATCTCGGCATTGGCGGGGATGGGGAGTCCCGTCACCTTGCCGCGCACCATCCGCTCGGGCCGGCCGCGCAAGCCGCCGATCAGATCGAATTCGAACGTGCCGTAGGGCGCTTCGAGCCCGCCGAAGAAGAAGGCCAGCGGGTCGCCGCCGACCACCATCACCACCGGCATCGGCTCGCCGCGCGCGAAATATTTTTCGCAATGAATGGCGCCGTGGTGGCCCGGCGCCATGAGGATGCCGACGGTCGTCTTGTCGAAAACCTGCGCGCGATAGGCGCCGGCATTGAGCCAATTCTCTTCGGGGTCGCGGGTGATCGAGTAGGTGCCCGTGCCGATATAGCGGCCGCCATCCTTCTCGTGCCAGATCGGCGAGGGAAAGCGCGTCACGTCGATCGCGTCGCCCGTCAGGATATTTTCGAAGATCGCGCCGGTCTCGACGATCTCGTGCGGGATGATCTTCGGCTCTTTGAGGAAGGCGTCGCGATAGCCGTCGCTCAATTCCCATTTCGTCAGGTGATCGGGAAAGCCCAAGGTCATGTTGCGGCGCCGGCCCGCAAACATATTGAGCAGCAGACGAAAATTTTCGGGGCATCCCTTGATCTTGTCGAAGACGACGCACGGGCCATCCTCGGCGCGCAGAATCGCTTCTGCGGCAAGGCCGATATCCTCTTGCCAATCGGCGCCGCTGACGTGGCGGACCTCGCCGAGACGCTCGGCTTCTTTCAACCAGCCACGAAGATCGTCATAGCCGATCCGGGGTGTGTCATTCGATACCATGGGGGTTCCATCGAGTAGCCGTGGAAAGAGGTCACGCGCCGAGTTGCTCGGCCATCCAATCGGCCGATTGCGGACGGTATTTGTAGAAGCGATTGTGCGCGACGTGGTTGCCGTCCGGTATGACGAGCAGCTCGGTCTTGCCACGCGCTTCCGCGGCGAGCTTTTGCGCGTCCTCGGGCGGGCATAGCTTATCGAGGCCTCCGGCGACGACGAACATCGGGCATTCGATCTTGCTGGCAACGCCCTCGAGCGACAATTGGAACGCTTTGCGCCGCGCCTCTTCGGCACTCGCACTGTGACTCCGACGGATATAGGCATCGCGCGTCAGATCGGGAAGCTTCTCCCATAGCGCGCCCCAGTTATAAGGGCCGCAATTGGCGATGCAGGCCTTGATGCGTTTCTCGAAGGCGGCGCTGCGCGGCGCGTAATAGCCGCCGAGGCTGATGCCCCAAATGCCGATACGGCTTACATCGACATCATCACGCCGCGACAGCCAGTCGATCACCGGCCCGACCACCTTCTCGTAGTCGTAACGGATCGGGAAATCGTACTCGGCCTCGCCCTGGCCCGGCCCGTCGAAAGCAAGAATGGCCATGCCGCGATCGAGGAAGTTGGTCTCGAAGGTGAGGAGCTCTTCCTTCGTCGAATCGAGTCCCATCGTCATGAGGACGATCGGCGCGCGGCGCGATCCCTTCGGCCGTCGCAGCGTCCCGGCGAGATGCTTGCCCTTATAGGGGATGAGCACGCGCTCCCCCGGCGGGTCGAGATGCGGCAGCGCGAGGTCGAGACAAGCCACCGCCTTGGCATGGGCGGCGCGCATCTGGTCCATATCTTGAACGAAGAGATATTTCGCGAAGTGATAGGTCACCGCGGCGCGGCTGAGATGTTCGGCGGCGCTGACGAATTGCTTGCGCTCCAGCGCGGCGCGGCCAAGCTCCTCATGCACGGCCGCGCGCTCGGACCAGGCGCGGCACCAATCGTCCCAACGATCCAATGAATTGACGATGTCGTCGAAATCGCTGGCGGCGACGCCGTTGACGGTGAATCGGGACAGCCAATTCTTGGCATGCTTCAAGTGATGGTCCGTCACGCTTTACTCCTTCTCAACACGGAATTCGGTTCGTTCTGTGCTGGCGGCCTATCTTCAGCCGAGGGCGCACCGAATAACGCCAAGGCGGCATCGACGATCCCCTGATAGCCGGTGCAGCGGCAGAGATTGCCGGAGAGCGCCGCGCGTATTTGCGGCTCGCTTAGCGCCTTGCCTTGGCTCTCGCGCGCCAATTCGAGCAGGGTCATCACGATGCCCGGCGTGCAATAGCCGCATTGAAGGCCATGATGGCGCGCGAGTGCGTCTTGAATCGGATGCAGGGTTCCATCCTTCGCCGCGACCCCTTCGATCGTCTCGACCGTCCGTCCGTCGGCCTGAACCGCCAACATCAGGCATGACCGCACCGAGATGCGGTCGACGAGCACCGTGCAGGCGCCGCAGACACCGTGCTCGCAGCCGAGATGCGTGCCTGTCAGATGCAGCTCCTTGCGCAGGAAATCCGCGAGGTGGATGCGCGCGTCGACGGTACGCTCGATCGCAACACCGTTGACGGTAAGCGAGATTTTGTGGAGGTCAGTCATGGGCGACCTCGGCGCGGGCGATCGCCTTCTCGAGCGCCCGCCGAAGAAGCACGCGGCTGATCTCTTGCCGGAAATCCGCGGGATAAAGATCGTCGCCATCGCATGGCAGGCCGGAAAGCATCTCGACCGCCTTTTCCAGCGCGGCGTCATCGGGAATACGACGGTTAAGGATCGATTCTGCCGCCGTGATCCGTATGGGCGCGTAGTGCACGCCGCCGATGGCGATCGCTGCCCGCTCGATGTGGCGGCCGTCATCGAGAGTCACCTGGGCCGCAACGGAGACGATGGCGAAGTCCGCCGGCCGGCGATTGAACTCGAGAAAGGCGCTTCCCGTTTTTGCCCTGACCTTGGGAAAATCGATGCGGATGAGGATCTCGTCGGCTGCGAGCGCGCTGCTGAGATAGCCGACGGGAAAATCCGCGAAGGCGATCCGGCGCGTTCCCCTGGGACCCTCGACGATGAGCTCGGCGTCGAGCGCCGCGGCAACGACGGGCAACTCGGCGCCGGGATCGAGGTGACAAAGGCTGCCGCCGATGGTGCCGCGATTGCGCGTCTGCTGATGGCCGATATGGTCGACGGCCTCGCCAAGCAGCGGACAATGCGTCCGCACCAGCGCCGAGCGTTCGACAGCACGCTGGGTCGTCATCGCGCCGATCGCAAGACTGGTCGGAGTTTCCGCGATTTGGGCGAGCTCGGGGATTCGGCCGAGATCGACAAGATGATCCGGCGCCGCAATGCGCAGATTCATCATCGGCATCAGCGACTGACCGCCACCCAACGCGCGCGCATTCTCGAGCGTCGCGAGGAGGCTTACGGCTTCCGCCGTGCTTCGCGGCGCATGATAGGTGAAGGCCGGCGCTTTCACGTCGCGCGTTCCCGTTGGGCCGCCCGGATCAGTGCGCGCAAGCGCGGCGGCGTCACCGGCAGATGGGTGATGCGAATATCGAGAGGGCGCAACGCGTCCTCGATCGCGGAAACGATCGCTGCCGGGGCGCCGATGGTTCCGCTCTCCGCCGCGCCCTTGACACCGAGCGGATTGAGCGGCGTCGGCGATTCCATATGATGGATTTCGATGCGCGGCACGACATCGGATGTCGGCAGCAGATAATCCGCGTAAGTTGTCGAGAGCGGCTGGCCTTGGGCGTCGTAGCGCATCCATTCGAGAAGGGTTGCGCCGATACCGTGGACAACGCCGCCCGCAACTTGGCCTTCGACCATCATTGGGTTGATCATCCGTCCGCAATCGTGGACGACGACGTAGCGTAGGATTTTGACGGCGCCGGTCTCCGGATCGACTTCGACTTCGGCCAAATGCGTGCCGTTGGTATAGGTCTGTCCGCTCGTCAAATAGTCCGTCGCGCCCGCAAGACCCGGAGAGAGATTTCCTGGCAGCGCGAAGCCAGGCGCGCCGTCGAGAATGCGCGCGATCTCGGCCAAAGGCTTGCTCATCGCCGGGACGCCGCGAACGTGAACGGCGCCATCGCGCAATTCAAGATCGGACTCCGCGACTTCGAGCAGCTCGGCCGCCGCCGCTTTCGCTTTGTTTGCCACCAGATTGGCGGCCGCGAAGGCCGCATTGCCGGCGGTCACGGCTTGCCGGCTTGCGAAGGCACCGAGACCGGTCGGCATCGCCGATGTGTCGCCGACCGCCACTGCGATGGCGCTGGGCGCGACACCGAGAACATCGGCGACCACCTGCGCAATCATGGTTTTGATGCCCTGCCCTTGCGCGGTTGCTCCCGTGGCAACCACGATCTTTCCCGAAGGGCCGATGCGAATGCCGACGCTTTCAAAGGGGCCGCGTCCGGTCGCTTCGACATAATTCGCAAGCCCAAGACCGATGCAGCGCCCCTCGCGGCGCGCCGCGGCCTGACGCGCGGGAAAATCGCTCCAGCCCGCCGCCGCCAGCGCACGCGCCTGGCATTCCGGATAATTGCCGCTGTCATAGGACATGTCGCTCCCGTCGCGCTGCTTGACGGGGATGGCGTAAGGCATGCGGTCGGCCGGAATCAGGTTGCGGCGGCGCACCTCGTCGCGAGAGAGGTTGCGATCGGCAGCAATGCGGTCAAGCAGGCGCTCCATGACGAATGTCCCCTGCGGGCGACCGGCGCCTCGCGTCGGCGCGGCCGGCGTCATGTTGGTGAGGCAGAGATCGATCGAGATGGCGTAGGCCGGAAGGATGTAGGGCCCGATCAGATTCGTCGCGGCGTTGAACGGCAAGGCGATGCCATAGGGAGTCGCGGCACCGTGATCGTAGCAGAGCCGGCCGCGGATGCCGCGCAAACGCCCGTCATCCTCGAACGCCACTTCGACATCCCAATCCTGATCGCGCTCGCCAACCGACGCCGTGAAGCTTTCGAAACGATCCTCGGCCCATTTCACCGGCCGCTTTAGCAGCAAGGCCGCCACCGGGATCGCAAGCTCCTCGGGATGGAACACGGCTTTGGGACCGAATCCGCCGCCGACATCGGGCGTTACAACCCGAACCTGATGCTCGGAAAGTCCAAGCGAAGCGACCAGGACCGCGCGGGCTCGATGCGGCATCTGGGTCGAATCCCAGACCGTC